>JACQDG010000344.1 GCA_016201185.1 Acidobacteriota bacterium
GGCACGTGGTCGCCCTTAGCGGCCACCAGCAGCCGGCAGTGCTGGCAGATAGGCGCGTAGGGGTTGTCGCGGATTTCGCAGCCCGCCACATAGGGCAGCGCCGGATCGAGCAGGCCAGTGAGCTCGCGCAACAACCGGCTCTTGGCCTGGCCGCGCAGCCCCAGCAGGATGAAGTGGTGCCGCGAAAGGATCCCGTTCACCACTTGCGGAATGACCGTGTCGTCAAAGCCGATAATCCCGGGGAAGAGCGGCTCGCCGCGCTCCATGCGGCAGATCAAGTTCTGTCTCAGCTCATCCTTAACGGTACGGCAGGTGAGAAGCTGTTCGGTGAATTCGCTGCGGCGCAGTTCGCCGAGCGTGGCAGGCAAGGAAAGGGAAGGGGGGTTCACAGGTTCTCCCAGTCAAAGACGGGGTGATTCCACTTCGCCCCGCCGTCGATCGTCACCGACTCGCCGTTGATGTAATCGGCGTAATCGGAGCACAGGAACGCCGCCAAGTCAGCCAGTTCCTCATGACGGCCGAAGCGGGCGGCGGGAATCCCTCGGAGGGCGCGGACCTCCGCGTCCGGAGTCAGCCAGAGGCGCGAGCTGGCCCCCTCGGTCGGAAACGAGCCGGGCGCCACGGCGTTCACGCGGATATTGTAGCGTGCCCACTCCACGGCCAGGGTCCGGGTCATGGCCAGCACTCCTGCTTTCGCCGCGCAGGAGTGCACCGTGCCGGGGCTGGCCCCGTCGGCATAGCTGGCCAGAATATTCAGTATGCGCCCGTATTGGCGGCTTTTCATAGGCTCCAGCGCCGCCCGGCTGCAATAGAAAGTGCCGTTCAGCACAATATCCACCACCGCCCGCCACCCGTTGTAACTGAGCTTCTCCGCTTTGCAAAGAAAATTCCCCGCCGCGTTGTTGATGAGGATGTCCAGGCGCCCAAAGTGCTCGACCGTCCGGCGGACCATGTTCTCCACCTGCTCGGGGATACGCACGTCGGTCTCAACAGCCAGTGCTTCCCCGCCCCGCGCGCGGATTTCAGCACAGGTCGGCTCGAGATGTCCGGCGTCCCGGCTCGCCAGCGCCAGCCGCGCCCCCAGATCGCTGAAGCGCAGCGCAAAAGCCCGGCCGAGGCCGGTGCCTCCTCCGGTGATGATGGCTACCCGGTCGCGAAAGATCGGTTCTCGAAACATGCTGTGGAGTTGCGGAGAGCCTCAGCCCCGCGCGGGCGGTCCGCCAATCCTCATCATAGCTCCAATGTGCTATCTTTTCTTCGTGGACTTGCAGACGCAGCTCCGCCGCCTGCAGCAGATCGGCCTGAACGCTTACGAGTCCCGTGCCTATCTCACCCTGATCGGCCACCCGCGCTTCAAAGCCTTGGAGCTGGCCGCCCGCGCCCATGTGCCCCGCCAGAAGATTTACGAGATTCTGGGTAGCCTAGTGGAAAAGGGATTTGCGCAGGTGGTGCATGGCAAAGCCAAGCTGTTCTCGGCGGTCGAGCCGCAACTGGCGCTGCAGGGTTACCTGGCGAGAAGGCGCGAGTCGGTGGAACGCGAGTTCGAGGACCGGCGGCGCGTGGCCGAAACACTGGCCGAGGACCTGCACTCGCTTTACCTCGACGGCAGCCAAGACCGGGGGCCTCTCGACTACCTCCGCATTGTGAACGAGCCCGGCCAGATCGCCGAAGAATACCGCCGTCTGCTCGCTCGCAGCAATACCGAGTACCTGGAGTTTTCCCGCCGGCCCTACGCTGTCGATCCCGTGGACGAGCCCCGCGTGAAGGGAGCGCTCGGCCGCGGCGCTGAATGCCGCCTCATTTTCGAGGCGCGCGACCTGGACAGCGGCCACAAGAAGTCCCTGCGCGGGCTAGCCAAGGAAGGCGCCGCTATTCGCATCACCGAAGAGCTTCCCCTGAAGCTGGCTTTGTTCGACGGCCGCTTCGGCATGATCGCCCTGGTCGACCCGGTCCTCACCCGCCCGCAACTCACCGCCCTGGTCTTCGAGCACGATGCCTTGAGCCAGGCCCTCCGCCGCCTCTTTCAGGATCACTGGGACCGGGCCGAACCGCTGTGAGCTCCTTTCACGCCCGGCCGTAGTCCGGCACCTTCATCCATTTTCCGCCCTCGCGCGCCGAACGGTCGGCAATGATCCCCGGCGCGGTGAAGGCCAGCGCCTCATAGACGTTCACTGCCGGCCAGCGCTGCTCGATGACGGCCCGCACGAATTCGTGGGTCAGGAATGTGTGCGAGCCTTTGTGACCGGTCGGGCGCCGCAGCGGCTCGGGCAGCGTCTCCCAATGGGTCTCCCGCTGCCAGGGCTCCATCTTTTCCGGCCGGCCCACCATGGCCGCCTGCCCGCCGGGCATCGGATCCTGAAATGACATCTCCGTTCCATAGAATGAAGCTCGCTCCGCCCCTCCCAGGGCGATCGACCAGTGCACGCAGATGCGCGAAGAATTGCCGCCGGAAGTCTTGAACAGGGCCACGGAGTTCACGAAGCGGTTGCCATAGACGTTGTCGCGCAGGGTCTCGTGGTCTTCTCCCCAGCCGAGCGCGGCCACGTCGCTCAGGCGTTCGCCGATCACTGAGACAACCGGTCCGCTGCAATGCGTGATGTAGCGCAACGGCGGAAAACCGTAGCGCCAGGTGTGCTTGCCGTCCGGGTCGTACATGAGGTTGGCCTGCTTCGCCCGCCGGCCGCCCAGGTCGTGAAAATACTCAGCTTCGGAATAGAAGATCGTCCCGAACTTCCCCTCCTTGTTCCACTGGCGGCAGGTGATGATCTCAGGATGGTAATAGCCGGTCTCGGCCATCATGTATATGCGGCCGGTCTTCTTCACCGTGTCCAACAGCAACTCGCACTCCTCGAGGTTCATGGCCGCGGGCACGGCGGAAATGACGTGCTTGCCGGCCTTCATCGCCACCACGGCATGGGCTACATGGTCCGGGGCCGGGGTGAATACCGCCACGGCCTCCACGTCCTTGTCCTGGATCAACTCGTGCAGCTCATTGTAGGTGCGGGAGCAGCGGTAGACGGAACTCAGCCGGTCGCGACGGTCCGCCCGCAGGTCGCTCACCGCCACGACTTCGCAATCCGGATGCTCGTGCCACTGGAAGGAGGTCCCAAATCCGCCTCCCACCACGCCCATCCGCACTTTGCCCCGGGGCTCGGCTCGTAGCAGGGCCGGGGCCCCCAGCACAGAAGCTCCCGCGGCCCTCAAAAACTTTCTTCGCGATGACAACATCAGAGTTCCCTCCTTTTCAGAGCGTGCACATCTTACCTCATTAGGCCTCGCGTGCAGAAGGCGCCGATCGGGCATTGCTTTGCTACCATCAGGCTTGCCCATAGGCATAGCATCATGGAAAGCCTGTTCGGCCTGGGATTTGCGCCCGCCCTGTGGGGTTGGCTGGCGGCCCTGGGCATTTTCTTTCTGTTTTTCGCCGTGGGCTTCATGGGCGCCGGCGACGGCAAGCTGATGGCGGCGGTAGGCGCCTTTATCGGATGGCCGCAGATCGTCACGGTGATGGTGCTGGTCGCGGGGCTGGGAGCTGTGGTGGGTCTAGCCTTCTCCTGGTGGCGCGGCGCGCTGCCGCAAGTGCTGGGAAGCACGCGGGGGCTGCTCGTGGACCTGGTCCGGGGACGCTGGCGAGCTGTGCGGGAGCAGAGCGATTACCGGGCCCCCGGCCGTCTGCGACTCCCCTACGGCGCCGTGATCGCCGCCGGCACCCTGATATTCTTACTGTTCTATCCGAGATAAGAAGGCCCTCCTCCGGCGCTCTGCTGGTACAATTGGCAAAGGGTTAAACACATGAGGACGACGGGCTGGCAACTCCTTCCGGGAATCCTGGCGCTGCTTTACCTGTCCACAGCGCAGGCGGGAGACAAAAACGGCCTTCCCGTCGAGGGCAACCCCATGAGCACAGTGAAGGTCATTGTCTTTGAAGACCTGCAGTGCCCCGACTGCGCCGCTTTCCGGCGCATGACCGACGAGCAACTTCTCCCCCGCTACGGCGCCCGTATTGCCGTCATCCACAAAGATTTTCCCCTCGCTAAGCACGCTTGGGCCCGGCAGGCAGCCGTGGCCGGACGGTATTTCGTCTCGCTAAGTCCTGAGTTAGGTGTGCGTTACCGCCAGCACATCATGTCGCACATTAAGGAGACCACGCCGGAGAATTTCCGAGAAAAGCTGGCCGAGTTCGCCCGCGGCCAAGGAGTGAATCCGGAAGCAGCGTTGAAGGCCCTGGACAATCCCGAACTGGCGGCCCTGGTCGAGCGGGACGTGCAGGAAGGCGTGGCGCGGGGCGTGGTCAAAACGCCGACCGTCTACGTCAACGGCCACCCGTTCGTCGAGACGTTCACTTTTGAAGAGTTAGCAGCGGCCATCGACCAGGCGCACCCGTAGCATTAGTAGCTCTATGCCCGGCGCCCGCCCCCTGGCCGTAGTCACCGGAGCCAGCCGCGGCATCGGTCGGGCCATCGCCCGGGAACTCTCCCGCACCCACCAGGTCGTCGCCACTTACCGCAGCCGGGAAGACGCTGCGCTCTCGCTCCGCCAGGAGTGCGGCGTCGAAATTTTCCGTCTCGACGTCACATCGCGCGAGGACCGCGAGCGGCTGCTGGCTTTCTGCCAGGAAAAATGGGAGCGGCTCGATCTGCTGGTGAACAACGCCGGCATCTCCCCGCGCCGGCGTCTGGACATTCTGGAAGCCACCGAAGAGAGCTTCGACGAAGTGCTGGCTGCGAACCTCAAGGGACCTTACTTCCTCACTCAGGCCGCGGCCCGCTGGATGAGCCGGCACCGCGCCGGCCGCATCGTCTTTATTTCCTCGATCTCGGCATACACGGCGTCGATCAACCGGGGCGAGTACTGCATTTCGAAAGCCGGTCTGAGCATGGCTGTGCAATTATTCGCCGCGCGACTCGCGGCTCACGGCGTGCTTGTGTTCGACGTCCGGCCCGGCCTGGTTCAAACCGACATGATTGCCGCCCGGCAGGCCATCTACGAGGAGAAAATCGCCCAGGGTCTTCTGCCACAGGCCAGGCTGGGCGAGCCGGCCGATGTCGCCCTGGCCGTCCGTGCCATCGCCGACGGGCTGCTCGATTACTCCACCGGCCAGGTG
>JACQDG010000352.1 GCA_016201185.1 Acidobacteriota bacterium
AGTCCTGGCGCCCCCGGTTGCGGCGCCAGTTGAAGCGGCCCAGGCGGCGCGGGATTTCGTCATCGACACGGACCACTATCTGGTGGCGCTTTCCAACCGCGGGGCGGTGGTGACCAGTTGGACGCTGAAGCGATACAAGAACGAAACGGGCGGGCCGCTGGAGCTGGTGAATACGGCGGCGGTGGCGGAAGCGGGGTATCCGTTCAGCTTCGCCTTTCGTGACAACCCGCCGCCGGCGGATCTGAACCAGGCGCTGTTCGTGGTGGAGACTTCGCCGCCGGCGCCGGCGGGGAAGCTGGCGGCCCCCATCACGGTGACCTTTCATTGGTCGGACGGGAACGTGACGGCGCGAAAAACCTTCCACTTCTCGAAGGGCGCTTATCTGGTGGAGGTGGAAAGCGAGCTGATCGAGAAAGGCGCGCCCAAGCCGCACCTGCTCGCCTGGCGCGGCGGGTTCGGCGACGCAGCAGTGACGGACCGCGCCCGCTCGGTGAAGACTTTCTATTTCGACCCGGCGCAGGGCAAAGTGCTTCGCCTGGAAGCCAAGGCAGCAGAAAAAGGGCCGGTGCTGAATACCGGTAACTATCTCTTCGCCGGGATAGAGGACCATTTCTTCGCAGCGGCCTTTCTCCCGGCCGAGCCGGGCCAGTTGGTGCAAATCGAGACAAGCGCGATTGCAGTGCCGAGTCCGCAGGACCAGAAGAAGCAGAATTTCGCCGGGGCGGCGGTGGGGGGCTCGGGGGATAACAAGTTTCGTGCTTACGTCGGGCCAAAAGCAGTCGCGGAGCTGCGCGCCGTGCAGCCCCAACTCGCGCAGATTCTTGATTTCGGATTTTTTAGCTTCCTGGCTTATCCACTTTTTCTGGGGCTGGCCTGGACGCATCGCTGGGTGCCAAACTTCGGCTGGGCGATTGTGCTGGTGACGGTGGTTATCAACTTCGTGCTCTTCCCGCTGAAGCTGAAGAGCATGCAGTCGATGAAGAAGATGCAGAAGCTGCAGCCGCTGATCAAGCACATCAATGAAAAATACAAGAATCTGAGCATGCGCGACGCCAAGCGGCAGGAGCAGAACAAGGAAGTCATGGAGCTGTACGGCAAGCATGGCGTCAACCCGCTGGGGGGCTGCCTGCCGATGCTGCTGCAGATGCCGTTCTTCTTCGCCTTCTACACGGTGCTGGACGTGTCGATCGAGATGCGCAACGCCACCTGGCTTTGGGTAAGGGACCTTTCCTCGAGGGACTACATTTACCTGTTGCCCATACTCATGGTCGGCACGCAGTTCTTGTATCAGAAGATGACGCCGACTACGTCCGCCGATCCGTCGCAGCAGAAGATGATGCAGTTCATGCCGCTGATTATGGGCTTCTTCTTCTACCGTCTTCCCAGCGGGCTGGTGCTATACTGGTTGACTGGAAATTTGGTCGGCATCGCCCAGCAGTGGTTCATCAACCGCTTGCCGGAGCCAGCACTGGAAGTGGAGAAGGTCAAGAAGGGCAAGCAAAAACTGAAAGCTTTGCGCTGAACGCAGCTTCATGATGAGCGATTCGAAATGGAAACCGGAAGAAGTGGGGCCGCGAATCGAGAATTTCTTGCGGCCGGTGCTCGCACAGGCGCGCTTGGACCTGGAATTTCACGTCGCCAATGGGTCGCCCATGGACCCGGCCTTCGAGACGCCGGACGTGACCGTCGAGTTCACCGGCCGTGACGTGGACCTGCTGCTGGCCAACAAGGGCGAGCTGCTGCTGGCGCTGGAGCACGTGACGCTGGAGGCCCTCCGGGTGCGGCCGGAACAGCATTCCCGGCTGCTGTTCGACGCCGAAGATTACCGGATGCTGCGTGTCGAGGAGCTGCGGCTCAGTGCCGAGACGGCGGCAGAGAAAGTCAAGCGCACGGGAATCCCTTTCAAATTCAACCCCATGAGCTCGCGCGAGCGCCGGATCATCCACCTGGCCCTGCGGCATGATACGGATGTCCGGACCGAGTCAGAGGGCCTGGCGCCGCGGCGGCAGGTAGTGATCCATCCCGCCAATCAAGTGACACAGCCGCCCAAGAAATTTGCCAGCCGGTAACCCGGAAGACACCATCGTAGCCGTCAGCACGCCGCCCGGCCGGGGTGGTCTGGGAGTGGTGCGCCTTTCCGGAAACCAAGCCCGGGCCGTCGCGGAGAGGCTCGTTCGGCCGGCGGCAGAGGGGCCGCTTTGGGAATCCTGGCGGGCGTTCTTCGGAGACCTGCTGGACGGAGAAGGGCGGGTGATCGACCAGGTAGTGGTCACCTACTTCGCGCATCCGCGCTCCTACACGGCAGAAGATGTGGTGGAAATTTCCTGCCACGGCGCACCGGTGGTGTTGCGGCACGCGTTGGAGCGGGCGCTCGAGTGCGGGGCCCGGCTGGCCGAGCCGGGCGAGTTTACGCTGCGGGCGTTTCTGAACGGCCGCATCGACCTGGCCCAGGCCGAGGCCGTGCGGGACCTGGTGAACGCCACGACGCTTTACCAGGCGAGGGTGGCGGCCCAGCAGGTTGGCGGGGCGGTGTCGCGGCGGCTCGCGCCTACCAAAGCTCAGCTGCTGGAGCTGATCGCCCTGCTCGAGGCGGGGATTGACTTTGCCGAGGACGATGTCAGCGTGCCGGCGGCCGCGGAGCTGCTCGGGCGGCTGGGTCCCATCGAGTGCGGCATCCGGCAACTGGCCGACAGCTTCCAATTCGGCAAGATGGTCTACGCCGGCTTCACGCTGGCCATCCTGGGCCGGCCCAACGTGGGAAAATCCAGCCTGTTCAACCGGCTGCTGGAGCAGGATCGTGCCATTGTGACCGAGGTTCCCGGAACGACCCGGGACCTGGTGAGCGAAGTGGCGTCTATCCACGGCATCCCGGTGAAGCTGGTGGACACGGCGGGCATCCGGCCGACGGAAGACCGGGTCGAATCCCTCGGCGTCGAGAGGAGCTACGAAGCGCTGGCCGATTCGGACTTGACGCTGGTCGTGCTGGATCTTTCCGAGCCGCTCGATCCGCTGGACCACGAGCTGCTGGAGCGGACCCAGGCGCTGGGAAAACGCCTGATTGCCGCCAATAAGTGTGACCTGGAGAGGAAGGCCAGCTTGCCGGCAGGGCTGGACCACGTCTTGCGAGTATCGGCGGCGACCGGCGAAGGCGTGGACGAATTGCGGCAGGCGATTTATGCGGCGGCTGTGCCTGATCTGACCGCCGGCGCGGAGACGGGATTCATTACTAGCCTGCGGCACGAGCGGTTGTTGCGGGAGGCGCTGGAGGGGTTGGGGCGAGCCAGGACGGCGATTGAGGCGCAGGTCCCGCACGAGATGCTGCTGCTCGACCTCTACACCGCGCTGAAGAATATCGACGCTATCACTGGCGCCACAACCGTGGAAGATATTCTCGATAAAATTTTCTCAACCTTCTGCATTGGGAAATGAAATAGCGATCAGCAATCAGCAACCCATCTGCGCCGGAGGGGCATCCTGTGCTTATAATTGAGCTTAGGCGTCAGCGGTCGGCGGGATCAGGCCAAGCGGACGGGGCCGGGGTTTGCTGATCGCTGATAGCTCGTAGGAGCCCAGTTTGGTCTTAATCTGTGGGTCCCGAGAGACGTAAACGATCAGGCCATCGATTAAGAACGTCGCCTGCGGCCCGAGGAGTATCCCCGCACCGCAGTCACATGGGAGGCGGACACAATGATCAAGGTTAGCGTAATGTATCCAAACACCGCAGGCAGCACCTTCGACATGGCGTACTACTGCGGCAGCCACATACCTATGGTTCGGCAAAGGCTCGGTGCAGCAATAAAGGGCGTTGCTGTGGAACAAGGTATCGGGGGCCCGGAGCCCGGATCGCCGCCGCCCTACCTGGCCTTGGGACATCTCTTGT
Source organism: Acidobacteriota bacterium (assembly GCA_016201185.1). GTDB lineage: Bacteria > Acidobacteriota > Terriglobia > Bryobacterales > JACQDG01 > JACQDG01. Next base: position 3,881 of record JACQDG010000352.1, read on the forward strand.
TCGAGTCGGTGGAGGCGTTTCAATCAGCGTTCGGCCCACACGCACAGGCAATTCTGGGTGATATCCCGAATTACACAAACGCGCAACCCACCATTCAGATCAGCGAAGTGAAAATGCAGAATTAAATGGAAGCCGTGAAAACCATATGAAAGCTTTTGTCCACGTCGCTCTAAAGAAAACGGTCCTGGACCCGCAGGGGCAGACCATCTGCCGTTCCCTGGCATCCATGGGATATACCGGAGTGAAGGAGGTGCGCCAGGGCAAGTTCTTCGAGATTGAGCTCGAGAACGGCGCAGACCCCGAGCGGGCCCGGCGCGAAATCGAGCGGATCGCGAGGGAAGTGTTGACGAACCCCGTGATCGAGGACTTCACCTACCGGCTGGAAGAGTAGGCATAGATGCGACGATTGGCTTCCTAACATCCTTTATGTGCGGCATCGTTGGATATGTAGGTTCCAGGAAGGTCGTTCCGATCATCCTGGACGGACTCCGGCGGCTGGAATACCGCGGATACGATTCGGCGGG
>JACQDG010000353.1 GCA_016201185.1 Acidobacteriota bacterium
CGCCGGCCCTCCACCTTCACCAGCATCTCAGGCGAGCTGCCCAGCACGATTTCCCTATCGAGCTTCAAGTAAAACATGTATGGCGAAGGGTTCACCGTTCGCAGCGCCCGGTAGACCTGGAAGGGCTCGACCGGCAGACTCACGTCCAATCGCTGTGAGAGCACCACCTGGAAGATATCTCCGGCCAAGATGTACTCTTTGGCCTTTTCCACCACCCGGCAGAAGCGCTCCCGCCCGACGTTGGAGCGAGGCGCTGGGACGGAGCGGGCTCTCCCCGGCTTCTTCCGGGCGAGAGCGCGCGCCAGCCTTTTTTCTATGCGCGCGATTTCGGCCACGGCCTGCCGGTACCCCTGCTGCGGCTTGCCTTCCCACTCGTCGCAGCGCACGTGGGCGATGATCCAGATGACGTGCCGGACGTGATCGAACGCGAGCAGCGTGGAAAAGAACAGGAAGACCGCGTCGGGCACCCGCAGATCGTCTTTCGCGAACGGAGGCACCCGCGGCTCAATCAGCCGCACCAGTTCATAGCCTGCATAGCCCACGGCTCCGGCGCTAAGCGGCGGCAGGCCCTCCTGTCCCGCCGGCTGGAATTGCCGCGCCAGCTCGCGCACGATCTCGAAGATGTTTCCGCGCCTTCGTGTGGTCCGGCCGCGGCGCGTGATCTCCACTTGCTCCCCGCGCGCCCGCGCGATCAGGAACGGATTCGCGCCCAGGTAGGTGTAGCGCCCGATGTTCTCTCCGCCCTCCACGCTTTCCAGCAAAAAGGAGTACGGTCGCCCCTCCGCTACCTTCAGATAAGCCGAGACTGGCGTCTCCAAGTCCGCCATCACGGTCTTGTAAACCGGCACCACATGGCTTTTTCCGACGAGGGAGAGGAAGGTTTGAAAATCAGGGAGCATAAGATGGCAGCAAGGCGGGTCAGCCCTCTGCAGCCAGGGCCTCCCGCGCTGCCGTTTCCATCGCCAGCCGCGGGGCCGGCCGTCCGGTCCAGATCTCGAACTGCCCCGCGGCCTGCTCCAGAAACATCTCCAGACCGGAGATCACCGCTTTGCCGGCGGCGCGAGCATTCTGCAGCAGAAGCGTCTCGCAGGGGTTATACACCATGTCGAAAACCAGGTCGGCCGGAATGTGATCCCTGAAATAAGACTGGTCCACACGGGGGTGCATGCCCAAGGACGTGGCATGGACCAGTGCGTCGAAGCGCCGGCCAGCCAGCCCGGCCTGATCCACTGCTGCGGCGCCGCAAGCCCGGGCCAGGGCCCTGACACGGTCCGGGTTGCGTCCGGTCAGCCATACGCGCGCCCCTTTATCGATCAGGGCAAAGGCGGCGCTGCGGGCGGCTCCGCCGTTGCCCACTATCAGTATCTCAGCGCCTTTCAGCTTCAGCCGCTTCTCGAGCGGCCGGGTCACGCCGGCCGCATCCGTATTGGCCCCGTGCAGCCGGCCGTGCCGCCGGTAAACGGTGTTGACTGCCCCGATCCGTCGCGCTGCCGGCTCCACCGCGTTCAGATACCGCAGCACCTTCTGCTTATGCGGGATCGTGACGCTGAAGCCGTCCACGGGCAGCTCGGCCGCCAGCTTCAGAAAATCGCGCAAGTGGTTCGGCGCGACCAAGAACGGGAGGTACGTGGCATCGATCCGCCGGGCTTGAAAGGCGCGGTTGTGCACCGCGGGAGAAATCGAGTGGCCGACCGGATTCGCGATCACGCCGTAGATCCGCGTGTCCATGGTATGCCGCTCGACCCGGTACTGCCGCCGCATGGCCCAGCAAGGTACCTGCCCCGGCGCCGTCGGATAGCTCGTTCCGGAGGTCCCCGGACGGAATGGAGCCGAGGCAAAGGTAAAGGGACAATGTCGTGACAGGGAAAGCACCCGGCTGGGCACGCCTGCCTCGCCCATGGCCAGACCCACCAGCGGGCGCGAGTGTGGCCGTGCGCATAGCTCCAGTAGCCGCAGGTTGTCGCTGGGTTTGCGCGCCGTGGTGACCAGCTTGTATAAATCCCCCGGCGCCTTCTCGAGCCGTCGCAGGATGGGATCGAGAGCGGGCGTAGATTGGAAGTTGTGGTAGGAGACCATCAACTTCGCGCGCTTCTGCAAATCGAGCAGCGGCTCCCGCGCCTGGCCCGCCGTTTCGATCTCCACGTCCACGGCGCGGGCCCCGGCCTCGACCGCCGCCTCCAGCAATTGAAGCTGCTGCTCAATGCCACCCCGGAATCTTCCGCCGTTCTGCTGGCGGCGGCAGGTGGCCACCAACAACGCGTCGGGGTAGCGCTCCCGCAGGCGGCGGATCACCTCCACAGCCCGGGGCGGCTCCTCCAGCATGTCCATCCGGATTTCCAGGAACTGCTCGCCGTTTTCGCACGCCTCCCGGGCCAGGCGCTCCAGCTTCTCGGGCTGTGGGCAGCCCAGGGCTACGCAGATTTTAGGGAACTCACTCCGGCGGGCCATGTCGGGTGGTGAACCGCTAGAATACCACAGCCTGCCAGCATAGTACTAATATCTTCGCGCTGCCTGCTTCACAGCCGGAAATGGCTGCTGAAATCGTGGATTGCACATGCTTATAGAGTGTTCTAGAATCTGGCAAGAAAATCTCCAGCTTGAGCGAGGTGCTTGCCATGAAGGCCCCAACCACCGTTGCCCGTTACCTCCCATCGCTTCTGCTAGGTTTGATCGGCTGGCAGGTCCTAAGGATTCCGCCACCCTCACTTGCTCCCAGCCCCGCGCGATTCGATCCGGGCTCGCAATCGCGGGTTATCTCGCCCTTCTGGAACTCACCCCTGAGCTTTGAGCCCAACCAGGGTCAGACGCATTCTCAGGTGAGGTTCCTGGCCCGCGGCCGCAGTCACACCTTGTTCTTGACCGCCGCCGATGCGGTGCTGACCCTTCACGGGCCAGCCGAACCGAAAACGTCAGCCCCCTCGGCTACTGTGGTGCGGATCAGCCTCGTGGGGGCCAATCCCGCGCCACGGATCGAGGCAGCAGATCCGCTGCCCGGCATAAGCAATTACTATATCGGCAATGATCCCCAAAAGTGGCGCACCCATATCCCACACTACGCCAGGGTTGCGTATCGCGATGTCTATCCCGGGGTAAGCCTCGTCTACTACGGAAACCAAGGCCGGCTGGAATACGATTTCAGCATCGCCCCGGGGGTCGACCCGGATGCGATCCGTCTTGTCTTTCAAGGTGCGGAACAGATGCGCATCGACTCGCAGGGCGACCTGGTGCTCGAAACCGCCGCCGGCGAGATTCGACAGCACAAGCCGGCGATTTATCAAGAGGTTGCCGGCGCCCGTCGCCAGATCGCAGGCGGCTATGCGCTAAAAGGCAGCCATGCGGTGGGTTTTCGCCTGGCAAGCTACGACCGAAACCTTCCCCTCATCATTGATCCGGTCTTGAGTTACTCCACCTATCTGGGGGGCACGGAAGGTACCGATGATTTTGCCGGCGGCATCGCGGTGGATAGCTCCGGAAACGCGTACGTGACCGGCTTTACTGATTCCCCCGACTTCCCCACGGCAAACGCCGCCCAGTCAAGCGAGGGCGGCATCTACGATGTATTTGTGACTAAGTTGAATCCAGCCGGCAACACCCTCCTTTACTCGACCTACATCGGTGGAAGCAGCACCGAGCGTGGCTTTGGCATTGCCGTGGACGCCTCCGGCAATGCCTATGTAACGGGGTCCACAGGTTCGGACGACTTCCCCACGGTGACACCGTTGCAGGGGAAAGCCCCTTTTGGTGATGCTTTTGTCTTGAAGTTGGGTCCCACCGGCAGCCTGCTGTTCTCTACGTTTCTCGGAGGCGACGGGCCCGACCAAGGCTACGGAATCGCCGTAGATCGCTCCGGCGGCGTCTACGTCACCGGCTCCACGGCATCGAGCAACTTCCCAATCAAGAATGCGGTCCAGTCCAGTCTCAAGGCGGTGGGGAACTGCCTGATTATCATTCAAGTGGGCTCCATCGTTATCACAGGAAGGGCCCCGTGCAAGAATGCTTTCGTGGCCAAACTCAACCCCGCGGGCCCTTCCCTCGAGTACTCCACCTACCTGGGTGGCACCAATCTCAATAGCAGCCTCAGCGAGGGCGACATTGGGAGGTCCATCGCTGTCGACGCCGCCGGCAACGCTTACGTGGGCGGAGAAACCAATTCTTCCGACTTCCCCACGACGGCGGGCGCGTTTCAGGGCGCATATGGCGGCCGTCGGGACGCCTTCGTAGCGAAGCTGAATCCCACGGGCGATTCCCTCCTCTACTCCACCTATCTTGGGGGCAACGACGAGGACATAGGCAGTGCAATCGCGCTCGATGCCTCCGGCGACGCTTACCTGACCGGATTGACCAAGTCCGCCAACTTCCCTACGGCCGCCCCCTTTCAAGCAACGTACGGGGGAGGGCTTAGCGACGGGTTCGTGACTAAGTTAAATGCGGCCGGCTCGGCCCTTGTATATTCCACCTTCCTCGGGGGTAGCAAAGACGACGGAGGCTTTGGCATAGCCTTGGACTCGTCCGGCAACGCTTACGTGACGGGGGAAACGTCTTCGACCGACTTCCCCTTGGCAAGCCCCACCCAGCCCTCCAGCGGCGGCAAGGCAGACGCGTTCGTGACCAAGTTGAATGCCGGCGGTTCAGCGCTCGTCTACTCCACCTTCCTTGGAGGGAGCAGCAGTGACGGAGGCTCGGGAATTGCCGTAGACCTTTCCGGCAATGCCTATGCGGCGGGCTACACTCTGGCGGCCAACTTTCCCACAACCCAGGGGGCTTTTCAGACAGTTCTCCATGGGGACAGAGACGCTTTTGTCGCCAGGATCGCGGACGCGGTTTCTCCCACTGTCACCAGCGTGTCCGCCGCCAGTTTTCTCGGGCCGGCGCTGGCGGCGGAATCGATCGCCAGCGCCTTCGGAGAGGGCCTGGCCACGGAGACTCGATTGGCAGACAAGCTCCCGTTGCCTACCACGCTGGCCGGGACAACAGTCAAAATCACCGACAGCGCGGGGAAGGAACGTCTGGCCCCGCTCTTCTATGCCTCGCCGGGGCAAATCAACTTCCTGATCCCGGCGGGCACGGCCAGCGGGACGGCCCGTGTAATTGTGACCAGCGGGACTGGCGCAACCGTCAACGGGACGGTGCAGATCGAACCGGTAGCGCCGGGTTTGTTCGCGGCGAACGCCAGCGGCCAGGGCGTGGCGGCGGCCGCGGCGGCGAGAGTGAGCGCCACCGGCGCTCAGAGCCCGGTGACGGTCGTTCGTTACGATGCGTCCCTAGGCAAGAATGTTGCGGTGCCGATTGACCTCGGACCGGCAACCGACCAGGTGATTCTGATCCTTTACGGTACCGGCATCCGCTTTCGCATTGCTCTCTCGGCGGTGAGCGCCCGAATCGGAGGAGACGCCTCTGATGTCTTGTTCGCCGGTCCCCAGGGCGCTTTCGTCGGCCTCGACCAGGTCAATGTACACCTGCCGCGGACTCTTATCGGACGTGGGGATGTAGATGTAGCGCTGGTAGTTGACGGCAAGCAGGCCAACACCGTGACTATTAACATCCGTTGAGCAGTCGTCACCGCGCAGCCCAAGGCGCCCCTTAAGGTATCACGACTATCTTCCCGAACTGCTCTCCTTTTTCCAGCCGTTCGTGGGCGGCGCGAATTTCCGCCAGCGGGTAAACCTTATCAATGACGGCGCGAAGCTGGCGGCGGCCGAGGAAAACCAGCACCTCGTTGAGCTCGCGCAGGCTCCCCATAAAGGAGCCGAGGATGGATTGCTGCCTCCAGAACAGCCGCGCCAGGTCGAGGCTTCCTTTTGGCCCGGTGGTGGCGCCGCAAGTGACCAGGCGGCCATGGTGGGCGAGCGACGCCACGGAATGTTCCCAGGTGGCGGCGCCCACGTGCTCGAAGACCACGTCCACGCCGCGGCGGCCGGTCAGCCGCTTCACCTCGTCGCTGATGTTCTGGCGGTAGTGATCGATGATTTCATCCGCGCCAAGCTCACGGGCGCGGGCCAGCTTCTCCTCACTTCCGGCCGTGGCGATGACCCGGCAGTGAAACAGCCTGGCGATCTGGATCGCAGCGCTGCCCACCCCGCTCGAGGCCCCCAGCACAAGCACCTCTTCGCCCGGTTGTATCCGCGCCCGCCCCACCAGCATGTGCCACGCGGTGAGAAAAACCAGCGGAACGGCGGCCGCTTCCTCGAAGCTCAAATCGCCCGGGATCGGGATGGCGTAAACCTCCGGCACGGCGATGTATTCGGCGTTGACTCCTTCCAGGAAATAGCCGAGCAGGGCGTATTGGCGGCAGAGGTTGTCGCGGCCCGCTACGCACTCCGGACACTGCCGGCAGCTCTGGGCCGGGGCCAACAGGATCCGGTCGCCAACCTTGGCGCGCGAGCACCGCTCGCCCACCGCTGCCACCTCGCCCGCGGCGTCGCTTCCCAGGATATGGGGCAGGGGAATCTTCTGGCCCGGGATACCGCGCCGCACCGCCAGGTCCAGCCGGTTCAGCGCGCAGGCCCTCACGCGCACCAGCACTTCCTCCGGGCGAGGAGCCGGCTGGGGAATTTCCTCGTAGCGCAGAACTTCCGAACCGCCATGCTCGTGAATGCGAACGGCTTTCATTGGTACCCCCAGGCAAAGGCTCATATTATAATGGCACTGTATGGATGTGTTTGAGGAAATGGTCCGGCTGCGCCGGGTGGGTCAGAAATCGGCGCTGTGCACGATCGTCGACGTCCGCGGCTCCATCCCCAGCTTCCTCAGCGCCAAGGTGCTGGTGCGCGAGGACGGTTCGATGGTCGGGACCATCGGCGGCGGTTGCGTCGAGGCTGAAGTGTGGAACGCCGCGCGCGAGGTGATCGAGACGGAGAAGCCGCGCCACCTCAGTTTCAACCTGGGCCAGGACGCCGCCTACGACAACGGCTTGATCTGCGGCGGCCAGCTTGACGTGTTCATCGAGCCCGTGCTGCCGATTCCCTCCGCCTACATTTTCGGCGCCGGCCACATCTCGAAAAGCCTGTCGAAGATCGCCGGCCAGGCCGGCTTTCGCGTGGCGGTGATCGACAACCGCGAGGCCTTCGCCAACCGCGAGCGCTTCCCGGACGTGGACGAGGTGATGGCGGCCGAGTATGAAGAGGTCTTCGACAAGCTGAACGTCAACGAGAGCTCCTATCTGGTGATCGTTACCCGCGGCCACCGCGACGACATGCGGGTGCTGCGCTGGGCCGTCAGCACCCCGGCCCGCTATATCGGCATGATCGGCAGCAAGCGCAAGGCCGTCAACGTGATCAAGGAGCTCGAAAAGGAAGGCATTCCGCGCGAGCGCTTCGAGCGCGTCCACTCGCCGATGGGCTTGGAGCTGAATGCCATCACGCCGGAGGAGATCGCCGTCAGCGTGGTGGCGGAGATGATCGGCGTGCGCCGCAACGCCCACGCCGGGTGGAATCCGCTCTCCAAGTCGGTATTTGCTCTCGGAATCATGAAGTGAGACCTGCCGGGATTATCCTGGCCGCCGGCGAATCGAGCCGCATGGGCCGGGACAAGGCGCTGCTCGACTACGGTGGCGCTACGTTCCTCGAGCACCTCATCCGGCTTTTCCTCCCGCGCGTTTCACCGGTGGTCGTGGTGCTCGGGCACCATGCCGCCGAGATTCGCGGTGCCCTCGCGCCGCGGCCCGGCCTCCAGGTGGTGATCAACAAGGGCTATCAGGCAGGTCAGCTTTCCTCGCTCCAGACGGGAATCCGGGCGCTCCCGGCGGCATCTCCCGCGGCGCTCGTGACGCTCGTCGATCACCAGTCGGTAGCGGCGGCGACGATCGACGCCATGCTGGACCGCTTTCGCTCCGCTGCGCCGGCTCTCGTGATTCCCCGTTGCCAGGGCCGCCGGGGCCACCCCGTGCTGTTCTCCCGACGGCTGCTCGATGAAATCCTGGCCTTGCCTCCCTCCGCCAGCGCCAAGCAGGTGGTCCATGCCCATCAGCAAGACACAAGCTATCTGGACGTGAACGACCCCGGCGTCTGGCGGGACATCGACAGCCCGGCCGATTACAAGACTTTAATGGAAGATGCCACCGCGCCGTAAGGAAGCGGTCCTCAGCGTTGCAAGCCGGGCTGGTTGGGATTGACAGGGATTATGGGTCCGGGCTGGCCCGGAGAGCGGCTGGGGTGAGCCGGCTGACCGGGTGGATTTTGGGGGATCACGCCCATCGCCCCGACCATGCTGGTGTCCTTGCGGTAGTCGTAAACAAATTCCCAGTGATTGTAAGTCTCCTGTTCCAGGTAGACCTTGATGCCCCGCTCCTTGGCCTTGCTGGCGACGCCGGCGATTCCTCCGCCGAAAGTGCTGCCGCCTGCCGCGCCGCCGAAAAGATTGCCGCCAGAGCCGCCAAACAGGTTGCTGCCGCCTGAGCCGCTTTGCAGTCCGCCCGGCCCGCCGCCCTGCAACCCCTGCAACCCGCCGGGACGAGGTGACGTCAAGATCTGGCCGATGATCCTGGCCGCTTCATTGCCAACGCCCGGCCCGCTGCCGAATCCTCCCGCGCCGGGAAATCCTGCCCCGCCGGCGGCCGGACTTGCGCCAAACCCACCCGGCCCGGGGAAGGCCTGGCCGCCCGGAGCGCCGGGACCCCCCTGGAACGGGCTTACTTGCGCCATCCCGCCAGGACCCGGAAATCGCAAGCCCGACGCGCCTGTCCCCACGGCCATTCCCTGCGGGCCACCCGCCGAGGCCGGAGATGCCCCCGGCTGCCCCGGAACGCCGGCAGGCTGGTTTCCAGGAGCACTCACGAGGGGCGAGCCGAAACTTTGAGGCTGGCCGGGGTTCGTGCCCTCGCTGCTGTCAAGGGGGGCCCCGTCGGGTGACGGGTTGGGGGGCTGCTGATTCACGCCGGCCCGAAGCCGGTCTGCCATACCGGTGATCTGGCCCGCGCCTGGGCTCGCCGTACCGCTGGTCTCAGGACCCGGGGGGCTGTTCTCCGAGCCGCTCTCGCCTTCCGGTTTTTTCTTGGGCTTGTCGTACACTTGCGAATCGGTGAAAACGCCCGCCGGCCCGATGTGGATAATGCGCCAATCGTCCTTCTTGGTGATGGGATCCTCATATTTCTTGCGGAGGAAGCGGACGTTATTAGTGTTCTCGAGCTCTTCCATGCGGGCCGGGTATTTATGGAACTTCCGGAAGTAGAGCTGGATGGCGCGGGAGTACTGGCCGCCGCGATAAATCAGCTCGTCTTCCTTGCCCCGCTGGGCCTCGAAGGCGGCGCGCGGCAGGGAAAGAGCCACCAGGATGGCCATCACCGCCCCCAAAAACAACACGACCAGCAGGGCGTAGCCTTGCTCGCGTCTGGGCTCACGTCTGGCTGCGGGTCGTCGCACGGTCTAGCTTTCCTGCAGAGGAAGCGTCTGCTGGCTCTTGAACTGCAGGTCCTCCACCACCATAGCATTGAGTCCGATGCGGACCACCCGGTAGCGCTTCTTGATCACTTCGCCTTCGACGGCGACGATGATCTCTTCCCCGTCCATCAGAAAGGCGCGGCGACGCGAATCCCCGGCCCGGGCCGCATATCCATAATACTTCATATTCACCGGGGGCGCAGTGGGCTCGGCGGGCTTGGCGGGAGTGCCGTCGGAAGCCAAACCAGCCTTCGCCGCGGCGGCGGCTGCTTCCTTCTTTGCGGCCGCGATCTGCTGCGGTGTCGGCTTGGGCTTGGCGGCGCCGAACTGGAACAGGTTGCGTTCCACGCCCTCGTAGTTCACGGCTTGCACCTTGGCCAGCAGGTCGGTGCGCAGGGTGGGGTCCATTTTCAAAGGATCCGGCCCTTCCCCCGGCTTGCTTCGCTTGAGCACGGGCTTGAAGTCATTGCTCGTACGGACGGCGGCGCGGGCCTTAGGCGTAGTGCGGCTATCGAGAATTTCGTCGGCCCCCAGGCGAATTTGCCGGGCGGCCGGCGCCGGCCTGGCCGCCGGGGCCGCGACATCGGGCGGGGACATAAACTGCTGATATAGCAAGTAGCCCGCCAGGGACAACAGCGCCACGAGCAATATGACCTTTTTGCGCTCCGTCCCGATTTTCATGTCTCTCTCACGAAGGCGTCCAGCTTGATGGTCACGTTCAGCGCTCCGCCGGACTGCGCCCCCGACTGCTGCGGCGCCGCCCCCAGGCTCTGGATGATCAGGAACCGCTGCGATTTATCCAGCAGGTTCAAGAACTTCACCAGACTGTCGTAGCTGCCCTGCAAGCCCCCCGTTACCGTCATCATGCTCAGCGTGTCGCTGCCCTCGATCGGCTCGACCTCGAAGGTCCGCTCCCGCAGCTCCACTCCGGCCATCTTGCCGGCCTGGTCCAGCTCCGAGACGATGGCCGAAAAGGCCGTGCGGCGCGGCATGGTGAGGCTACCGAGCAGCTTGTCCCCTTCGGTCCGCGCCGTCTCCACCTTACCCACAATGGCGGAAAGCGTCTGCACCTGCTTCGAGCGGTCGGCGACCTGGCGGCGGATGTTGGCCAGTTGCTGCGCGCGGTTGCGGTCCGATTCCCCCAGCGGGCCGATGGCGAAAAGATAGAAGACCACGTCGAACAGGAACAGGGCCGCCAGGACGATCCGAACCTTCCGGAGCGGCCCCGGTTCGGCTATCCATCGGCTCGCAAACTTAAAGCTTTTGGTCATAGATGACGGTCACCCGAAAACGAAAGAGCGGCTGATTCTCCGTGGGCGGAGCATCCCCGTGCAGAACCGGGGAGTGAAACTGTTCGGAACTCTCCAG
>JACQDG010000354.1 GCA_016201185.1 Acidobacteriota bacterium
TCCGGCGCCGATTTGTTCGAGAATCTCGTAGTGTCCGAGGGTTTGGCCAATGGAAGGGATCCCGCGCCTCCGGTATTCTATCGCGAGGCACGCATTGAAATCGCGGCGGAATCTGTGGGTTACCGTCCTTGTCCCATGAACCCTTTTGACGCACCCGGCCAAGGCGCGGTTGCAGCACGAGTGATGTTCAGGGCTTTGTGGCGGCACCTACCGTCAGGTTCACCTAAAAGAGCTGGAAATTGAAATTACTTCTCCTACCAGCAGGACACTCGGAGCAGGCAAGGGCGGCGTTTGAGGGAGCTGGCCGACCGTCGTCCAACGTACCTGGCTTTCGGGCTTCGAAACCTGAGACATGATGAGGCAAGGCGTTTGTTTATCCACACCGGCCCGGCGAAGTTCCGCCGCAATATAGGAATAAGGCGCGCCCGGCATGTATACAATGATCGTGGAATCCGTGGCCAGGGAGGACCAGTCCGGCTGTTCTTTTTCCGCACAGTGGTGACCTGTAAGGAAGACCAGCTTCGAAGCCAAGTGCCGGTGAGTTAAGGGCACCTTGGCTGCCGCGGCAGCGGCCGACGCTGCCGTCACTCCGGGAATCACTTCGAAATCGATTCCGGCGACACAAAGAGCTTCTATCTCCTCGCCTGCCCGCCCGTAGATCAGCGGGTCGCCCGCCTTCAGCCTCGCAACGGCGAGCCCGCTGTTTGCTGCATGGATCATCTGGTCATGGATCGACTCCTGCGGAACACGCTTTTGGCCGCAGCGCTTCCCTACGTTGCGGATCTCGGCCCCCGGTGGCGCAAGCGCAATTATTTCCTTCGACGCCAGCTCATCATGCAGGACGAGGTCGGCGGCTCGAAGCGCCCGCAGCGCTTTGATTGTGAGAAGCTCGGGATCCCCCGGGCCCGCGCCAATCAGGTAGACTTTCCCTTTCATGCCGGCTTCTTCCACGGCTCTCTCCTGGCCATCCAGACGAGGATGCGCCGTCGGCGTGCAGGATCCATCTTCCGCGCCAGCAGCCGGTCTCGCACCGCCCCTAGTCTCTCCACCCAGTCCTCAAATTCGAGACCAAACTGCCGCTCCAATTGCTGGCGCAAGCGCTGTGCCAGAGCCGGGCTGCGGCCGCTGGTAGAAATGGCAATCTGGAGCGGTCCCCGCCGCACCACAGCCGGGTAATAAAAATCGCAGCGCCCCGGCTCATCCACCACATTGCACAGCACACCCCGCTTTTGCGCTTCGTAATACACAACCTCGTGAACTTGCGGCGAATCAGCCGCTGCTACGACCAAGAACATGCCGTCCAAGTCGCTGGGAGCAAAAGGGCGTTGTTTCCAGCGAAATTTGCCTTCAAGCAACGCGGCACGGATCTGGTCCGTGGCGCGGGGGGCGACGACGAGGACATCTGCGCCGGCGGCTAGCAACGACCCTAGCTTCACTTCGGCGACCGCGCCCGCGCCAACCAGCAAGCATCGTCGGCCTTCCAGCTTCAGAAACATCGGAAACAGGTCCATCGGCCTCGTCATCGGCTATGGAGTCCGCACTCGGTCATGGAAAAACCTGCCCAACGCCCCGCCCGCAAGTCCTCACCAGGGATAACAGGTCTGGTGCACTGCACACAGCCAATGCTTAGATAATTCCGGTCGCGAAGCGGATTATAGGGCACCTCGTTTGCCCGGATGTATTCCCACACCTGCGTCCAGGTCCAGTCCGCCAGGGGGTTCAATTTGGCCAGCCCAAACTTGGCATCCCACTCCAGCTTACCGGCGGTTGCTCGCCCCGGAGACTGTTCGCGCCGCAGGCCTGTGATCCAAGCCTCTAACCCCGCCAGCTTTAGCCTTAAGGGATCGACCTTGCGCAGCTTGCAGCAGAAGTCTGGATCGCGGCTCCAGAGAGCTTCGCCATGACGCTCCACCTGTTGCTGCGGCGTCAATTCCGGCTGGATGCGCTCCACCCGAACGCCATAGCGTTGTTCTATTTCTTCGATGAGTGCGTAGGTTTCATCAAATAGAAATCCGGTATCGAGTGTGAACACCCGAAGATCCGGTTCGATGCGTGCAGCCAAGTCAATCAACAGGCCCGCTTCGGCTCCGAAGCTCGATGCCAGCGCCACCCGGGGTTGAAAACGCCCAAAACTCCAGGCCAGCAGCTTTAGCGCGTCCCACCCTTCCGCCCGGCTCTGCAACCCGCGGACCTCACTCTCCAGGGAATTCATCGGTTCACTCTCTCCTTCATAAGCACCGGCCCTTCCTCTTCCTCGGCGCGCCCACCCTTCGCTCCAGGTGCGTTGACAGGCGTGGAAATGCCGCCTGCGCATTCGAGGCATGCCGCCGGCCCCATCAGAACTTTAAGCCGTGCGGCACGGCACCCGCCGGTAGATCACGCGCCACAGCAACGATTTCCTCGGCCGCAAGAATGGCGCGCAGTTCCCCGTCGCTGTGCCTTGCGAAGAACTCGCGCAGGTTCTCCCCAGGGTTGCGTGTCGCCAAGTACTCCCGAAACAGTCGTTCGATAGCCGCGGGTACTTCCCCCGCCAGGCACCGATAGCCGATGGGGCGCGCAATCGACGCAAATCTCCCGAGCCCGCCCCCAACGCAAAAGTAGTACGCGTCCATCAAGCGGCCGTTGCTCTTGATCTTCTTGCCTTCGATGCCGATGTCCGCGATCCAGTGCTGGCCGCAGGCATTCGGACAGCCGGTCACGTGCAGCTTGAGATCCTGGCTAAATTCGGGCAGCCGCTCCTCGAGTTCTTCCACCAGCCAGCGCGTGAAACTCTTCGTTTCGGTGATGGCAAGCTTGCAAAACTCCGTTCCCGTGCATGCGACGGCTCCTCGCCAGAATGGCGAAGCCGCCACGGGGAGCCCGGCAGCGTGCATCTCACGTGCCAGGGAATCGGCGTGGAGATAAGGGACGTTAACGATCAGCAGGTTTTGCATGTTGGTGGTTCGCAATTCGCCTCCCGCAAACCGCTCGGCCAGGACCGCGGCCGTCCGCATTTGTTCTGGCGTAATGCGGCCACGTAATACGGCCGCCCCTACATAGCAGTAGCCTTCCCGATTTTGCGGATAGATCCCCACATGATCCCTATACCTATCCACCGGCGGGTCTTCCGGCTCGGCCGGATCCAATTGGAAACCGATGCGCCGTTCCAGTTCTGATTGAAAACTTCCCGCCGTCCAGCCGTGGTGCAAGAACAAAAACTTCAGCCGGGCCCGTTCGCGGCTTTGGCGCAGGACCTCAGCATCGCGGAAGAGCTCCGCAATCCCTTTCACGACCGGCAAGACCTGGGCCCAGTGGACGAAGGCATCCAGGCGGACTCCAAGGTGCGGATCAGTAGA
>JACQDG010000355.1 GCA_016201185.1 Acidobacteriota bacterium
AGTAACACCAGAAAGCCGCGGCCGATCGACCCGACGGTCTTGCCCTCCACCGTCACCTTGGCCCGGCGCACCCTTTGAATGACGGCCCTCATCCTTGCTGCATTACCTCGAGCACATCCCCCGGGGCCGTTCCGGTCTCCTCGATCGTCCCGGCGGGCAACTCCAGCACGGTGCGCCCGCGCCAGCTAAAGGCGAGCCGCCAGGGGCGCAACCGCGGCACTGCCTTCACCACCCGCTTTTTGCGGTCCAGGAACAGCACATCGATGTCGAAGCGCATGAAAAAGGTGTGGATCGCCTCGCAGGGGATGATCCACAGGCCCTCGCCCTTGGCCAGCCCGGTTCGCTCGAGCAAGCCGGTGCGCCGGCTCTTGCTGGTATCGGCGCGCTCAATGGCATCGCCCAGCAAACAGCCCCGGGTCGTGTTCCTCACGCTGATCTTTTCCACCGTTTGCGCGCCCCGCACCGGGCCGTAAACAGCGGAGCATAACCGTCCCCGCCGTTGGTGTCAACGAAGCGCGCTCCTCGCCGTCTCCTTGCCGCGCCCGTCAATGTTATCCTGGTAATCCTGTTGACCGATGCCGGAATCCGTCAAAACCCTGGCCCAGCTCTTTCTCCGCAGCGTGGCCTTCAACAAGCCGGACCACCTGCTGGCGAAGGAGGAGGGCCGCTACACGCCCATTTCCTCGGCCGAGTTCTACCGCCGGGTGGTGCGCGTACACCAGGCGCTGGGACGGCTGGGGCTGCGGCACGGCGATTGCTGCGCCATCCTCTCGGAGAACCGTTGGGAATGGGCGTTGGCCGATTTCGCCATGATGACCGCCGGCATCGTCAGCGTGCCTCTGTACCCCAATCTTCCCGCCAACCAAATTCAATACATGCTGGAGAACTCGGCCGCCCGCGCTGTCTTCGTCTCCACCCTCGAGCAGCGGGAGAAGGTCTTGTCGATCTGGCGGCGGTTGCCGGTGCTCGAAAACGTGATCGCCTTCGAGGGTTGGCCGGGAGGAGCTGTCAGCCGCATTTTCACTCTGCCTCATTGGATCGGAGAAGACCCCGTCACGGAACAGGATAGCCGGGCGTTCGAGGCCGCCGCGAAGGCGGTTGAGCCGGACGATCTGGCCAGCATCCTGTACACCTCCGGCACCACCGGAACACCCAAGGGCGTCATGCTCACGCACGACAACCTGGTGAGCAATGTGCTCGACGCCGAGCCCGACTTTCGCCCGACCGACGTGGCTCTCTCCTTCCTGCCGCTTTGTCATATCTACGAGCGCACCATCGACTACGGCTATTACCTTCACGGGATCACCGTGGCGCACGCCGACACGGTCGAAAGCGTCCCGGCCAGCCTGGAGCAGGTGCGGCCCACCATCGTCGCCGCCGTGCCCCGCTTCTTCGAGAAAAGCTACCAGAAACTGAAGCAGAACCTGGCCACCGAGCCCCGGTGGCGCCAGAAGCTGTTTGAGTGGGCGTTGCAAGTGGGCTTCGAGTCGACATCCTTCCGGCTCGAGAACCGCCCCATGCCCGGAAACCTGCGGGTCCGGTTCTTCCTCGCCGACCGGCTGGTCTTTTCCAAGATACGGGCCCGCATGGGCGGCCGCATCCGCCAGTTCCTTTCGGGCGGCGCGCCGTTGGCCCAGGAACTTGCGGAATTCTTCTACGCCGTCAACCTGCCGGTGCTCGAAGGCTACGGCTTGACAGAAACCTCGCCCATCGTCTCCGCCAACCGGCCCGGGTGCGTACGTCTGGGCACCGTCGGCAAGCCTCTCCGAAACGTAGAAGTGCGGATCGCCGAGGACGGCGAGATCCTCGTGCATGGTCCTAATGTCATGCGTGGCTATTACAAGCTGGAGCGCGAAACGGCGGAAGTGATGAATGACGGCTGGTTCCACACCGGCGACATCGGCATGCTCGATGAAGACGGCTTCCTCAAGATCCTCGACCGCAAGAAAGATCTGCTGAAGACCTCCGGCGGCAAGTTTATCGCTCCGCAACCGATTGAAAACCGGCTGAAGAACAACCCTTACATCGCCAACGCTCTGGTTATCGCCGACCGCCGGCAGTTCCCCAGCGCCCTGATCGTGCCGAATTTTCAGCGCCTGGAAGAGTTCGCCCGCGAGAAAAGAATCCCCTACCGAAGCCTGGCCGAACTCGCGCAAAGGACGGAGACCTTCCGCTGGCTCGAGCAGCAGGTGGAGGAGGCTTGCAAGGACCTGGCGCCTTTCGAGCGGGTGAAGAAAATCACCGTGCTGGACCGCGACTTCTCGATCGAAGCCGGCGAGATGACCCCGACGCTGAAGGTGCGCCGGCGCGAGGTGGAGAGCCGCTTCGCCGACGTGATCGAGAAAATGTATCAGCAGGCGGCAAACTGAAGGCTCTCAGTGCGCCGGTCCCGCCGCTTTGGCCTTCTTCTCCCGCTCGGCGCGCGTAGTGGAAGGCGGCACCAGGTTGCTGGCCCGCAGATACCCCACCAGGTTCCCGTAGTGCTCGTTGTCGGCCGAGACCAGAAGAACCATCGCCCGCACCGGCGGCACGTGGTTCGGCCCGGCCGGCGCCAGCGCTTTCTGGTCGTTCATGCCTTTCAGCACCTCAGCGCAGTAAGCAAAAGACTCCTTGAGCGCCTGGCTGATTTCCGTCTTGGTCTTGAGGTCGTGGGCGTGCTGCGCGGCTTCAGGAGCTTTCTCGCCCTTGATTTCGGCGCAGATGCTGTAATTTCCCATGGCGGTGTGAGCGATCCACTCGCCGAAAGTCCGCTGCGGCTCGGTCAGCCGGAAGCTGTATTTCTCCTCCGGCATTAGCTCCGCGCTCTCCTCGAGATTCAGGCGGATACCGTTGAACCGCTCCGTGATGACTGCGGTGAGCGGATTGGCCGTCTGCGCGCGTCCCGGCGCTGAGACTGCGAGAATGAAGAAACTTACGCACAAGGTTTTTTTCATAGGGATTCTAGATCTGCGTTCATCTGTCTTCATCTGTGGTTACATTCGCTGCTGGGGCAGAAATTTTCGCCGTGGCCTCCACCAGTGTTAGCATGGGCTTCCCAACCATCTTACAATAATGGAGAGATTGCATCTGCATCAGCAGGTGTGCTTTGCCACCGGAGGGGGGCGTGAAACGCTGCAGTGCGGCGGTCTTACTGGTTGTTCTGCTGGGATGGGCGGCATCGTCGGCGGCGCCCGGGCCGGAATCGGGCGAAGAACCCCGCTTCACCGCGCAAAACGTTAGCGCGGGCTGTTATTCTTTTCCCAGTCTCCCCGCAAAAACTGCAAAGCGGTCTGGGTGAACTCCGCCTGGCGGTCGACGATCGGCACGTGGCCGCCGTTCGGGATCAGCCAGAGGTAGGACTTGGGGATCGAGTGGTACATCTCCATCGGGATCTCGACGGGAAAAAACTGGTCGCGGTCGCCGTGCACGATTAGCGTCCGCGCGGTGATCGTGGAGAGAAACGGCGGGGTGAAGTTCATGTCGTCGTAGCTGTCCTTGAAGTTGTGGAACTCGTTCCGCAGAGCGCGAATCTGCTCGTCGCCGTGCTTGTGGATCTGCCGCAGCCGCTCCCATTCCTGGGCGGTCAGGCTTTCCATAGTGCTCTTGCGCATGATGACGCGGGCTTGCTCGGGAAAGTAAATCGTAGCGCCGATCAGCACCATGGCCTCCACGTGGGAGGGCTGCGCGGTGGCCATGTGAATCAGCGTCATGCCACCGGTGCTGATGCCCATTCCCTGGAAGCGATCGATCTTGAGCTGATGCAGCAGTGCGTAAACGTCGAGGGCCGACTGGTGGTGCGTGAACCGGTTGCTGGGGTTGGTCGAGCGGCCGTGGCCCCGCAGGTCCGGTACGATGACCCGGTAGTGCTTGGCGAACTCGGCGATAAACGGCTTCCAGGCCGCTCCGGAGCCGCCGAAGCCGTGCAGCAGGACGAGCGGGCGGCCCTCGCCGTACGCCTCGTAATATATCTCCATGCCGTTCACCGCCAGGGTGCGGCTTTCCGATGGAGCCGGGGTCTGGGCCAGCCCGAGATGCGCCGCGAAAATCAGGAGGCTGAGCGCGAAAATGATCCGTCGAGCGTGACGCAAAGCGATGCGATACCCTTGCATAGCGTCTCTCCTTCACCGGATTGTAGCCCATCTCGTGATACAACTTGTTACTGGCGTCGCAGCGCTTGGCGGATGGAACTCACGGTTGAAAATTGCGCAGCTTATCTGGCCGCCCGTGGCGAACCGCGGGCGGACCGGCTGACGATTCGGGAACTGGGCGGAGGCGTCTCCAACACGGTCCTCCTGGTGGAGAGCCCGGAGCGGCGCTTTGTCCTGAAGCAGTCCCTTAGCCGCTTGCGCGTGAAGGACGAGTGGCTGGCTGACCGCTCGCGCATCTTACGCGAGATGCGCAGCCTTCAGGATGCAGCGCGTTTTTTCCCCGCCGGCGCAGTGCCCGAGGTGCTGTGGAGCGACGAGGAGAATTTCCTTTTTGCCATGTCCGCCGCCGGCCCCGAAAGCTGGAAGCAGTATCTGCTCGCCGGCCGCATCGACCCCAGCCTGGCGGCGACAGTGGGGACGCTTTTGGGCCTGTGGATCCGCCACAGTTGGGGCAGCCCCGAGTTTGAAGCGCGCTACGGCGACCAGACTGCCTTTGACCAATTGCGGATTGATCCCTACTACCGGACCGTCGCCCAGCGGCGGCCCGAA
>JACQDG010000359.1 GCA_016201185.1 Acidobacteriota bacterium
CGTCGAGCTGACCGCCACCATCACCTGGGAGATCTGCGCGGCGAAATTCAACCGGGCGCTGGAGATCGAGGCGCAGGGCGTTTGCCGCGTGGCTCGCTCCGCGGAATGAGGGCGGTGCCTCCGCCCTGGATCTGCCACAATAGACCCGTGCGGCTCCTGCGGCTCCTTTGCCTGGCATTGCTGGCCTTCGCCTGCCGGGCCGCCGAGCCCCGGTTCACCGCCGAGCTGTGGTCCGACATTCGGCCCATCTATGCGAAAACACTCGAGCACCCTTTTCTCAAGGGCCTTTCCGACGGCTCCCTCCCGCGCTCGCGCTTCCAGTTCTACCTGATTCAGGACGCGCAGTATCTGCGGGCTTTTGCCCGGGCGCTGAGCGTGCTGGCCGCCAAATCGCCGCGCGACGATTGGGCCGCCACCCTGAACCGCCACGCCGCCAGCAGCATCGAGAGCGAGCGCCAACTGCACGAGAGTATCCTCCGCTCCTTTGGCGTTCCACCCGCCGCGGCGCTGGCCGCGCCCATGGCCCCGGTCAATTACGCCTACACGAACCATCTCCTCGCCGTTGCCTATCAGCAGCCCTTTGCCCGGGGCCTCGCCGCCCTGCTCCCGTGCTACTGGATTTACTGGGAAGCGGGCAAGGAGCTGAAGAAGAAGGGCTCGAAAGACCCCGACTACCAGCGCTGGATCGATCTCTATTCAGGAGAAGACTACGGCAAGGTTGTCCAGCAGGTGCTCGACATGATGGATTCCGAGGCAGCGCGGCTGGACGCCGACTCCCGCCGGGCCGTCAAGGCGCTGTTCCGCACCTCCGCCCGCTACGAATGGATGTTTTGGGACATGGCTTGGCGTGAAGAAAAGTGGCAGCCCGAGGTGCCCTGATCCCCGTTGCGCGCGGATGAATTAAATTTTAGGAAGGGAAGCCGGCGGTGAGCCGGCTCCCCGAAGTGGCTGGTTAGACGACGGCTACGTCCTCGGCCTGGAGGCCTTTCGGACCCTTCTTCACCAGAAATTCGACCTGGGCGCCTTCATCGAGGCTGCGATACCCATTCGCCTGGATGGCGGAGAAGTGCACGAAGACATCCTCGCCGCTCTCCCTCTGAATGAAGCCGTAACCCTTGGCCGCATTGAACCACTTGACAATACCTTTTTCCTTCATCTTTCTTTCCTTGTTGTTGAGCTATTCGGACTCCTGAACATCCACCACGAACATGCCACAAAAAAACCGCGATGGCTCGCGGTTCCTGTAAAACCCGTTCACAGCGAAGAGCAAGAGCATCAAACGCAACCACAGTGTACCACACTTTCCGGTTTGGCGGTCGGGGTACGCTAAATCTGGGCGGGTGGAAACGTTCTTGAATGGCTGGGCATGCTATGATTCTGGCGCGGGGTCGTCGCCCCGCCCTTGCAATGCCAGCACTTGAAATTCGCGAGAAGGTACGAGATGCCTACTCAGCCGCCGCGCAAGAGCCCAGCGGGCAGCATCCGTTCCCCGTGGGCCGGGCCTTTGCTGAGAGCGTAGGGTATTCCCCCGATGTGCTAAGGGGCATTCCGGATGATTGCATCGATAGATTCGCTGGAGTGTCGAATGTATCCGTGTTCGCGGACATTCAACGGGGCGGGACCGTTCTGGATCTGGGTTGCGGGGCGGGACTGGATGCGCTGATCGCTGCCCATCGCGTCGGACCGGAGGGAAAAGTCGTTGGCGTAGATTTCAGCAACTCCATGCTGGAGCGGGCGCGCCGGGGTGCATCGCAGGCGGCCATTCAGAACGTCGTTTTCTGTAAAGGGGATGCCGAGCGCCTGCCGCTTCGCAATGCTTCCGTCACGGTGGCGCTCGTAAACGGCATTTTCAACCTGAATCCCGCCCGTGAATGCATCTTTCGCGAACTTGCCCGTGTGGTTCGCGCTGGTGGCGCAGTGTATGCAGCGGAGCTGATTCTTTCGCGACCCCTGCCCCCAGAACAGAAGCAAAGCGGGGCCGATTGGTTTGCCTGAATCGCGGGCGCTAAGGAAGGAGATGCCCTCCTCAATGAGTTCCGCACGGCTGGTTTCAGCCAGGCCCGCATACTGAGGGCGATGCGAAATGCTCGAACGAAAAACCCCCTTGTGCTGGCTGTTGAGATTTTGGCAGTGAGGTAGACCGGGCAGACAAGCTTCCAATTGCCCCACTGCCCTATTGGCAGCACGTCCGGCCCCGCAGCGCCGCCTGCCCCTCTTTGGCGATGATCGGCGCCATAGCCAGGCCCGCTATCGGATCGGCCCACCACCAGCCCCGCAGCACATTCAACAGCAACCCTCCGAGTAGAATAGCCGACAGGTAGGTGCAAAACTCCGCCTGCCTCGCATCCGCGTTCAGGGCCGCGCTCCCGATCTTCCCCGCCACTTGGCGCTTCGCCTTCGCCAGCAGGGGCATTACGATCAGGGACGCCACGGCCAAGGCGATCCCCGCCAAGCTCCGCTCTGGGGCGCGGCTGTCCAGCAGGATGGCCGCCGATTCGTAGGCGACGTACATCGCAAGAGCAAGAAAGCATCCGCCCACGATACGCAGCGTCATACGTTCTCGCTGCTCACGGCGGATATGGTTGTCAGATCGCAGCCGCCAAAGCAACGCGGCGCCCGAAGTTACTTCGATGGCGCTGTCCAGGCCGAACCCGATCAAGGCGACACTGCCGGCAACGACCCCGGCTGCTATCGAGATCAGCCCTTCCAAGCTGTTGTAGGCGATCGTGAAGTATTCAAGTCGCTTGCCGCGAGTCACGAGCCTGCTGCGATCCAGGGTTGCCGCCGCCACGCCCTTCAGTTTAAACCTATCAACGCAGATTGAGCCGAGCGCCCCGCAGGAAGCGGCCGGTATAGGAGCCGGAGCACCGGGCCACTTGCTCGGGTGTACCGGCGATCACAATATGGCCGCCCCGCTCGCCGCCCTCAGGGCCCAGGTCGATGATCCAGTCGGCGGTCTTGATA
This sequence comes from Acidobacteriota bacterium, assembly GCA_016201185.1. GTDB lineage: Bacteria > Acidobacteriota > Terriglobia > Bryobacterales > JACQDG01 > JACQDG01. The sequence goes on from JACQDG010000359.1 coordinate 2,965, forward strand.
ACGTCCAGGTTGTGCTCGATCACCACCACGCTGCCGCCATTGTCGATCAGGCGGCGAAAGGCTGCTAGCAGCTTGGCGATGTCGTCAAAGTGCAGGCCGGTGGTGGGCTCGTCGAAAATGTACAGGGTCCGGTCGCAGCGCGCCTGCGCCAGGTGGCCGGCCAGTTTGACCCGCTGCGCTTCACCGCCGGAAAGCGTGGTCGCCGATTGCCCCAGCCGCAGATAGCCGAGCCCGATCGCGGCCAGCAACTGCAGCTTGGCCCGGATGCGCGGGAACGCGGCGAAGAACGCGATAGCTTCCTGCACGGTCATTTGCAG
>JACQDG010000360.1 GCA_016201185.1 Acidobacteriota bacterium
ACCGCGACATCAAGCGGGCTAACATTTTTGTCACCCGGCGGGGCGACGCCAAAATCCTTGACTTCGGCCTGGCCAAGCTGCTGCCGGAGCATCATCTAGGGAAAGATGCCGCCGGCTCGGCCGTCCCCGACTCCGCCGCGGCCACAGTGGCGGTAGAAGAAGGGTTGACCGGCGCCGGCACGACTATGGGAACAGTGGCTTACATGTCGCCGGAGCAAGCTCGGGGAGAGAAGCTGGATAGCCGCACCGACCTTTTTTCTTTCGGCGCGGTGCTCTACGAGATGGCTACGGGACGGCCCGCTTTCTCCGGCGCCACAACCGCTGTGATCTTTGAGGCCATCATGAACCGGGCCCCGGTGCCGGCCATGAGGCTGAACCCGGAGCTGCCGCTGGAGCTGGACCGGATCATCTCCAAGGCGATCGAGAAGGATCGCGACCTCCGCTGCCAAGGCGCCGCCGAAATGCGGAGCGACCTAAAGCGCCTGCGACGCGACACTACCTCCGCCTCGGCGGTGATGCCGGCTGTAATGGAAACTCCGGCGAAGAAGGAAAGAAAGCTCTGGAAAATCCTCGTCCCGGCTGGGGTGGCGCTGGCAGCGCTGGCGGTGGCCTCGATTGCTTACTTCCGCAAGCCGCCGCTGACGGAGAAGGACTCCATCCTGCTCGCGGATTTCGTCAACACTACCGGCGATGCGGTCTTCGACGGGACGCTCAAGCAGGCCCTGGCCGTGCAGCTCGAGCAGTCGCCGTTTTTGAACGTCGTGCCGGAGACGCAGGTGCAGCGGACCCTGCGGCTGATGAACCGGCCGGCCGAGGAGCGGGTGATCGGCCCGGTGGCCCGGGAAGTTTGCGAGCGCGCAGGGGTGAAGGGGATGCTGGGCGGCACGATTGCGAGCCTGGGGAGCCATTACGTCGTCACGCTGGACGCCGCCAATTGCCGCACCGGCGATACCCTGGCCCGCGCGCAGGGGGAGGCCGAGAGCAAAGAAAAGGTTCTGCAAGCGCTGAGCAAGGCGACGTCGGAAATGCGGGCGAAGCTGGGGGAGTCGCTCGCCTCGATCCAGAAGCTGAATACGCCCATAGAAGCTACGACGTCTTCGCTTGAGGCGCTGAAGGCTTTCAGCCAGGGTGAGGCGCGCCACGTGAACAACCAGGAGGAGACCGCCCTTCCCTTCTACAAGCGCGCCATCGAACTCGACCCGAATTTCGCCATGGCCTACGCCAGGCTGGGGGCGGTCTACAACAACCTCCGAGAGGAGAAACCCGCCACCGAGAACTTGAAGAAAGCTTTCGAGCTGCGCGACCGGGTCAGCGAGCGGGAAAAATTCTACATTGCGGCGCGTTACTTCGATACTGTCACCGGACAGCTCGACAAAGCGGCCGAGACTTACACTCTCTGGGCCCAAACCTACCCCCGGGACGACATCCCCCACGTCAACCTCGGCAACGTCTATGGACGTCTGGGCCAGGTCGAAAAAGCGGCCGAAGAAACCCGCGAGGCCATACGGCTGGTTCCTAACCAGGGTCTTACCTTTGGCAACCTGGCCTTCAATTACCTCACGCTGGGTCGCTACGAGGAAGCGAAAGCCATTTGCGAGGAAAGCATCACCAAGAAGATCGACTCTCTGACCCCACACATGGCGCTGTATGACATTGCCTTTATCCAGGGCGACCAGGCGGCTATGGATCGCCAGGCCCAGTGGGCCGCGGGCAAGCCGGGCGAATACGTCATGCTAACGACGGAGGCCGGTGCGGCGTCTGCATTGGGGAAACTAGGAAAAGCCAGAGAACTTTCTCGCCGCGCCATAGAAATGGCCGAGCGACAGGGTTTCAAGGAAGTAACCGCTGGCATGAACTCTGGGGCGGCCATGACGGAAGCCGCCTTCGGAAACCTGCGCCAGGCGCGAGAGCAAGCGGCCGCGGCGCTAAGCCGGGGCCGCGGCGTGGCCGCTCTGGTCAACGCGGGCACGGCGCTTGCTCTGGCCGGAGACACGACACAAGCGGAAAAGCTCGCGGAAGAACTGGCCCGCCTATACCCCAACGACACGCTGGTGATTGGGGTCGATCTTCCGCGGCTCCACGGAGCGATTGAGCTCACCCGCGGCAATCCCGCAAAAGCCATCGAGGCGCTCCGCCCGGCTGCGGCCTTCGGATTTAAGCCCTGGCCGATCTATCTTCGCGGCCAGGCTTACTTGCGTGCCAAGTCGGGGACGGAAGCGGCGGCGGAATTCCAGAAAATTCTGGATCACAGAGGCGCTGTCGCCGTCTCTCTGTTTTATCCGCTGGCTCATCTGGGGGCCGCGCGAGGCTGGGGAATCGCCGGCGACACCGCCAGGAGCAAGAAGCTCTACCAGGACTTCCTGGCGTTGTGGAAGGATGCCGATGCGGACCTTCCTGTCTTAAAGGAAGCCAAGCAGGAGTACGCCAAGCTGCAATAGGACCTGATGCTCGGCAAAACTGTTTCCCATTACCGCATTCTCGAAACGCTCGGCGGTGGGGGCATGGGCGTCGTCTACAAGGCCGAGGACACCCGCCTCGGCCGCCACGTTGCCCTGAAGTTTCTTCCCGAAGGGCTGGCGCGGGACGAGCAGGCCGTGGAGCGATTCCGCCGCGAGGCTCGCGCGGCCTCTGCGCTCAACCACCCCAACATCTGCACCATTTACGAAATTGACGAGCATGAAGGACAGCCTTTCATCGTGATGGAGCTGCTGGAGGGCCAGACGCTGAAGCATCTCGTCAGCGGCACGCCCCTCGGGAGCGAGCGAACCCTGGAGCTGGGCATTGAGATCGCCGACGCTCTGGACGCGGCGCACGCCAAGGGGATCATCCACCGCGACATCAAGCCCGCCAACATTTTTGTGACCCAGCGCGGCCACGCCAAGATCCTGGACTTCGGCCTGGCCAAGCTGCTGCCGGAACTGCACTATGGCGCTGAAGCTGCGCAAGATTCCGCGGCCCCGACCGTCGCCGCCCAAGAGTCGCTCACCGGGGCGGGCGCGGCGATCGGCACCGTGGCCTACATGTCGCCGGAACAGGCTCGCGGGGAAAAGCTGGACGCGCGCACAGACCTGTTTTCCTTCGGGGCGG
>JACQDG010000361.1 GCA_016201185.1 Acidobacteriota bacterium
ATTCTTGTTCCCCCTCGGACATTTCTAAAACCTGACAGGGATCAATTAGACCACAACTGACATCCCAACAGCCGGAAAAACACGGGCTGCAGGCCAGTCAGGAGAGGATTGATGCGGGATTTACGAGGGCGAATCACGGCCGCCGGCAACCGCAGTATTCCTGGTCTAATGACTGTATGAAGTCCTTTGGATGGCGGCCATAGGAAAAGGCGATGAGGCAGGATCCTGAAACCGGCAGCGGGGCGCCGATCCGAATCGGTATTTCCGCGTGCCTGCTCGGTGAAAACGTCCGCTACGACGGCGGCCACAAGCGCGATTCCTTTCTCACCGCAACCTTCGGCCGCTACGTGCAGTGGGTTCCTGTCTGCCCGGAAGTGGAGATGGGGCTCGGCGTGCCCCGCGACACCCTGCGGCTAGAGGCAATCGAGGGAGCAGTTCACCTGATCATGCCCAAGACCGGTGAGGATCACACCGCAAGCATCCGCCGCTACGCCCACAAGCGCCTGGAGGAACTGGCCCGGGAGGAGTTGCACGGTTACATCCTGAAGAAAGATTCCCCGAGCTGCGGCATGGAGCGGGTGCGGGTCTACGGCGCCGGCGGCATGCCGCAGAAGACCGGCCGCGGATTGTTTGCCGCGGCCTTGCTGGAGCGTTTTCCGCGGTTGCCGGTGGAAGAGGAGGGGCGGCTTTCCGACCCTCGTTTGCGCGAAAACTTCGTGGAGCGGGTCTTCGCCTACCACCGGCTGCGCGCGCTGTTCCAAGCTCGCTGGGGCCTGAAGGACCTGATCGCTTTCCACACGGCCCACAAGTTTCAGATTCTCGCCCATTCGACGAAAGGCTACCAGGGGCTGGGCCGGCTTGTGGCCGGGGCCAAAAGCGCGGCTCGAGAAAAAGTACGCGGGTCGTATGAGAAGGGGTTTATGGAGGCCCTGGGCGTGCTGGCGACAGTCCGGCGCAACACGAATGCCCTCCACCACATGGCCGGTTACCTCCGCCCGCATTTGGACGATGGTTGCCGGGAGGAACTGCTTTCCGTCATCGAAGACTATCGGCAGGGCCTATATCCGCTGGTCGTGCCGCTGACGTTGATTTGCCATCACGCGCGCCGCTTTCGGGTCGGCTACTTGCTCGGCCAGACGTATCTCGAGCCCCACCCGAAAGAGCTGATGCTCAGGAACCATGTGTAACTTGGCTTAAGCCAGGATTTCCTTCACCACTCGGCCCGAGGTAAAAGTGAGGCGCACCTCCTGCCCTTGGAACTTCACAGTCAGGCGCTCATGGTCGATCCCGAGCAGGTGCAGCATGGTGGCGTGGAAGTCATGGACGGTGACGGGCTTCTCCACCGCTTCATAACCGAGGTCGTCCGTGGCCCCGTGGGTAATGCCGCCCTTGATGCCGCCGCCCGCCAGCATGAAGGAGAAGCCCTTGATGTGATGGTCCCGGCCGTCGCCGCCCTGTGACATGGGGGTCCGCCCAAACTCGCCGCCCCAAATCACCAGGGTGTCGTCGAGCATCCCGCGTTGCTTGAGGTCCGTGATGAGGGCGGCCGTGGGCTTGTCCACTTCCTCCGCCTTCAAAGCTATGTTTACCTTGACGCCTGCGTGGTGGTCCCAGTCGCGGTGATAGAGCTGGATGAAGCGCACGCCCCGCTCCGCCAGTCGCCTTGCCAGCAGGCAGTTGGAAGCGAACGAGCCATCGCCCGGCCTGGCGCCGTACATCTCCAGAACCTGCGGCGGCTCACTGCTCATGTCCATCAAGCCCGGGACGCTCGATTGCATCTTGAACGCCATCTCGTACTGGGCAATGCGCGTCAGGATCTCGGGATCCTGCAGGGCGGTGTGCTGGACTCGATTGAGGGCATTGATGGCATCGATGGAATGCCGTTGCAGCTCCGCGCTGAACCCTTCCGGATTGCGGATGTAGAGCACGGGATCGCCGGTTGAGTTGAGCTTGACGCCCTGGAACTTGCTGGGCAGCATTCCCGCGGACCACTGGCGCGCGGCGATCGGCTGATTCTGGCCGCCCCTGCCGGAGGAAAGCAGCACGACGAAGCCAGGCAGGTCGTCCGCTTCCGAACCGAGGCCGTAAAAGACCCAGGAGCCCATGCTGGGGCGCCCCGCGATGATGGAGCCGGTATTCATCACCGTGTGCGCCGGGTCGTGGTTGATCTGCTCGGTCGACATGGACCGGATGATGCAGACCTGGTCCGCGACGCTGCCCATATGGGGAAACAGCTCGCAGAGTTCCTGGCCCGACTGGCCGAACTTCTTGAAGCCGTGCTGGGGACCGAAGCAGACCAGCGGCTTGCCCTGGAGCTGGGCGATCTGCTGTCCCTTTGTAAAAGACTCGGGCATCGCTTTGCCGTGCATTTCAGCCAGCTTCGGCTTGAAATCGAAGGTCTCCAGGTGAGAGGGACCGCCGGCTTGGTAGAGAAAGATGACGCGCTTCGCCTTGGCCGGATGGTGCAGCGGATTCACGGCACCACGCCAGCGCCCGGCCTCCTGCGCGGCCAACGCTGCAAAGAGGCGCGGATTGAGCAAAGAGTTCAGCGCCAGAAGCCCGAGGCCCGCAATTCCCTGCCCGAGGAATGTGCGACGGTTGTTTTCTAAAGCACGTTCATGCGGTTCCATGAGCTCCTCCTTAGTTCCGGGTGATGGTTTCATGCAGGTTGAGAATCGCCCGCGCCACCGTAGCCATGGCAGCAAGCTGGGTGGGCTCGGGGCGCACGGGCGCCGGGGCTTCGCCCATGCTGAGGAATTCCCGGGCCGCAGAGGGAGAGGCCCGGAACCGATCGAGGCTCACCCGGTGCAGGTCAGCAAGGATGCCCCGCTCCTCCGGGGTAGGCTGGCGGCTAAGGGCGCGCATAAAAGCCCAGTTGATTTGCGCGTCGAGGGTTCGTCCGCCTTCCGTCACGATCTTCTGCGCAAACACGCGGGCGGCTTCGACAAACTCCGGATCATTGAGAAGTACGAGCGCCTGCAAAGGCGTATTCGAGTTGGTCCTGTTGACTGTGCACTCCTCGCGCGAGGGGGCGTCGAATGTCATCAGGCTGGGGTGCAGGAACGTCCGCTGCCAGTGGACGTATACGCCCCGCCGATAGAGGTCCTGGCCGTGGCTCGCGGAATACCCCCGTTTGGGGAAGTTCAGCGCCACCAGGTACCCGTCCGGCTGATAAGGCCTGACGCTCGGGCCACCGAACTTCTGGCTGAGCAGGCCGGAAACGGACAGGGCGATATCACGCACCGTTTCCGCATCCACGCGGAAACGGCTCTGGCGTGCCAGCAGACGGTTGTCCGGATCCTTGGCTTCCGCGGCGTGATTGCCCAGCGACGACTGTCGATAAGCATGGCTGGTAACAATCACGCGAATCATGTGCTTCACATCCCAGACGTGCGCGCCTTCCGTCTTCCACTCCGGCCGCATGAATTCTGCGGCCAGCCAATCGAGAAGCTCGGTATGCGTGGGCCACTCGCCCTGGGAGCCCAGATCGTCCAGCGCCTTCGACAGGCCGACGCCAAAAAACTGCCTCCACTGGCGGTTCACGAAGGCGCGCGCAGTGAGCGGATTGTCCTCAGAGACAATCCAGTTGGCCAAATCGAGGCGCGTGGCGCGACGCCCGCCCGTGTCCAGCTTACCCAGGAAGGCGGGAATGGCCGGCTCCACGATCTCGCCCGCATCGTTCATCCAGTTGGCGCGCGGAAGAATCCGTGTGACCGTCGGCGTAGTGGCTTCGGTGACCACCACTCTGGGGATCGCCGCCTCCACCAAATCCAACTCCGCTTCGAGCTTCGCGGATTCGGCCACCAGAGGCTGCAACTCCGTTGACGCCCAGCGGTAGTAGTCGGCCAGGGCCTTTTTCTCCTCCTCGCCGCGCTTGTCGGCGGCCATCCGAAGAGCCTTCAGCGCAGCCTCCGGCAGGCCGCTGTTCTTCTCCTGAGGGTCTTTGGAGCCTATGGCGTCGTTGCCCGGCCAGGAATACTCCGCGGCGGAGAGCGCCAGGCGAAAGCGGCCAATAGTGGCCCGGCGGTAGTCGGAGTCGTGGCGCAGGCGGACGGTGATCACGGAATTCCGCCCGGTCTGCAACTTTTGGCCGAAGCGCAGCGCCAGAAAGGGATTCCGACCCTCGCCGTACGCGGCGATGCCCCACCCCGTTTTCGGATTGCCGTCTATCGCCGCCAGAGCGGGCAAGCCGTGGTGCGTGCCGGTGGTGGAGGATGTGGCGAGAACCAAGGCGATCTTCTGTGCCGCGGCCTTGCCATCCGCAGAAACCGCGGCTTCCACTTCCGACAGCACCAAACGGTCCGCGCCCCGGGCCACCCGAACGCCGAAGAGGCTTTCGTCTTGCACCACCTCGATACCGAGCGCGGTCCAAGTCCCCGCGCCGGGCTTGAAAGTGACCGTGTAGGTCTCGTTGTCCGGGTTCGGGCCGCCGGCGACAATCAATCCTTTGCCGGGCTTACGCTCCGACACCAGCGAGCCGCGGAACTCGTACGTGCTGTCCACCGGCTGCTCGTTATAAATCGTAAGCTTCGCGCCGTTGGCCGCCCCCGCCGTCAGCGGCTGCTCGGCCCGCCAGGAGAGTTCGCCCGATTCAAAGCGCTTCAGAATCTCCGTTTCCCAGTCGCTCTGTCGCGCGAGGAGCGTGCTCGCCTGTTCGTCCGACCGGCGGCGAAGATCCTGGAGCTGGCGAGTCAATTCTTCGCGGCGCTCGCGCTCTTCTGTGGTGGGAAGCTCGAGCAGCGAGCCCCACGCCTTCGGCCCGTTGTCGGGCACCAGGCCGGTCTCTTTGATATCAGCGAAGAATGCCTTGAGAGAGTAGAAATCCTTCGAGAGAAAGGGATCGAACTTGTGGTCGTGGCACTCGGCGCAACCGAGCGTGCTTCCCAGCCACACGCTGCTGGCAGTGCGGACGCGGTCGGCGGCGTACTTGGCCAGGTATTCCTTCTCCTGGATCCCGCCTTCCGCCGAGGTGCGGTTCAAGCGGTTATAGGCCGATGCCACCCTTTGCTCGACTGTGGCGTTTGGCAGGAGGTCGCCGGCCAGTTGCTCTCGCGTGAACTCATCGAACGGCTTGTTGTCGCGGAAAGCGCGTAGAACGTAATCGCGATAAGGCCAAGCTGGGAAAGCGTTGTCACCGTGGAAGCCGCAGGTATCGGCGTAGCGCACCGCGTCCAGCCAATGCATGGCCTGCTGTTCGGCAAACCGGGGCGAAGCCAGAAGACGCTGGACGACCTTATCGTAGGCGTCGAGCGACGAATCGTTCAGAAAGGCCGCCACCTCCGGCGGCGTGGGTGGCAACCCGGTCAAGTCGAGAGTAACCCGGCGAAGGAGCGTACGGCGGTCCGCTTCCGGCGATGGCTCCAAACCTTCACGCGCCAGCCGCGCCTGGATAAAGGCATCCACAGGGTTGCGAACGGGAGCTTTGGAGCTGGAAACCTTTGGCGTCGCAGGACGCTTCACCGGCATGTAGGCCCAGTGGCCCTCGTATTCGGCCCCTTCGGCAACCCATCGGCGGATAGTTTCTTTCTGCGCCTCTGTCAGCTCTTTGTGCGAGTAGATCGGGGGCATCCGCCGCGCCGGATCCGTGGCAAAGATGCGCGTGATGATGGCGCTGGCTTCGGGTTTGCCCGGCACGATGGGAACGACTCGGGATGGAGTGGGCTTCAACGCTTCCTCCCGGATGTCGAGGCGCAGGCCCGCCATGCGGGCGTTCTTGTCAGGTCCATGGCATTTGAAGCAAGTGTTAGCCATGATCGGCCGGATGTCGCGGTTGAACCCGACCTTGCCGTCCGCCCCGGCAGCCGTAGCTGTTATGAGGGATAAGGCCAGGGGGCAAGGGGAGATTCGCCGAAAGACCGACTTCATGCCCGAACGTAGCTTCTGCATGCCTTAAATGATACCGCCGGTATTGCATTCTTGCGGGCTGGAAAATTGAATCGCAAGCGGTCATCTACAGGCTCGTATTCGCTCTTATCTCAGGCGTAATCTCCGACCGGATGTCGCAGAACGGTGATAAGGACCCAGCGGATTAAGGTGCGGGCCATTGGGGCGCGTGACTTTGTAATGTAAAGTTATTTGCGCTGTGATATGATTGCTCATTGACCGCGGAGGGTTCTGAATGAATGTTTCACCGACCAGACAGCCGAGCGCCTTCATTCCAATCGCCATGTCCATCGCAGCACTTGTCACGGTGCTGTATCACGTTGCAATGTTCGGCATTGCCCGCGAGACCGACGAATGTGCCGCTGCCCATATCTGGCAGCTACTCATGGCTGGACAGGTACCGGTCGTAGCGTTCTACGCGGTCAAGTGGCTACCGCGGGCTCCGAGAACGGCGCTGCAGGTCCTCGCAGTGCAAGTCGGCGCTGCACTCGCAGCGCTTGCTCCCGTCTATTGGCTCGGGTGGTAACTGCTGGTGTCACTCCGCACTGCGCCGGCGGACCGCGACTGATTTCGCGGAGTCGCAGGTCAATCGAGAGCGTTACACGCGATAAACGCCGCAGTGTAGACCGGAACGCCAACTCCTGGATGGCGACTCGGAAACAATTACGAACCTGCTGACCAGATACGGCGATCCAGGAAATCGACCCTTATTACCCATATCAGAAAAAAACAGCGCAAGAGCTCGGAGGCCGTCTAAGGAAGGCGCCGGTCTGCAATTTTCTCCGCGATCTTCCACGGCTGCGCGCCGGTGCGGTTGGCCAGAATAATCACGGTAAGCTGCTCCTCCGGAAATCGCTGGATCACATTCTCAAAGCCCACCGTCTCCCCGTTGTGGCGGTAGCGCAGTCGTCGCCCGCGGTACCGGTCGACGAACCATCCGAACCCGTACTCGGTCTTCGATCCGTCGTTCAAAGTCGCTGGGGTGACAGCCAGTTGCAAAATCGCGCGATCGACAAGCCTGTCGGAATACAGCGCCCGGTCCCACTTGTAGAGGTCCATTACGGACGTATAAATGCCTCCGTCTCCCAGGACGGCGCTCGTCAGGCTCTGATCGGTGCGCTTGAAACCGGCGCCTTCCAGCGTATAGCCGTAAGCCCGGTTGGAGACCTCCGAAATCCCCTTTTCATAGGCCACGGTGTCGTCCATCCCCAAGGGTTGAAAGATCCTTTCCTTCAGGAACCGGGCGAACGGCCTGCCCGAGGCGGTCTCCACCACCAGGGCGAGCGTTGCATATCCCGTGTTGCTGTACTTGAATCGAGAACCCGGCTCGAAGTAAGTGGCGCCCTTGGCCTTCACCAGCTCCAGCGCGTCCCGGTCCTTGAGCTGCTCCTTCTGGCCCTCAGGTATCAGGTCTTCATAGTCCCAGAGGCCGGAGGTGTGGTTCAGCAGGTGGCGAATCCGGATTCGGGACCCGTACGCCGGAAAACCGGGCAGCGCGTCCGTCAGCCGGTCGTCAAAATGCAGCTTGCCGTCTTTGGCCAGCATCATGACGGCCATGGCGGTGAATTGCTTGGTCAGGGAAGCAAGCCTGTAGTTGGTGCGCGTGCTCGCCCGCGTATGCTCCTCCAGGTTGGCGAAGCCATAAGCGCGGGCGTAAACGATCAGGGCCTTCCGAATGACGATGACGCTGGCCCCGGGAACATCCGGCCGGTTGTAGTCCACAAAAAGGGCATCTATCGCCGGGTTGCCGCCCCCCTCCGAGGACCGCACGCCGCTGCAGCTTATCTGGGCGCACAAGGCAAGACCGCACAGAAGACCCGTCAATGTTCCGGATGTCACGCGGCTCATTGTAGCAGCCGCCACTGGCCCCATCGCGGCGGACGGGCCGCATGGTTTATCATGTGGACCGGAGGCAACGAATGAGCCCCCTGACCCCGCAGGAACAAAGCGTTGCCCGCTACTACGACGGCTCCATCTTCGAGGCCGAGCTGATCCGCCTGCCGGATGATTTTCCGGTTGAGCTAGCCATGACCAGCCGATATCTCGAAAGGTGGATTCCCGCCGGCTCGATCGTCGCGGAGGTCGGCGTGGGCGGCGGGCATTACACCCGGCTCCTGGCCTCTCGGGACTGCCGGCTTCACCTTGTGGATATCTCACAGCGACTTCTCGATGCGGTCGCTACGAAGCTCGATGCCGCCGGCCTTGCGCAGCAGATTTTCGGCACTCACTGTGCCTCCGCCACTCGCCTCGATCCTCTCGAATCAAACACCTTCGACGCCGTGTTGTTCCTCGGCCCGCTCTATCACCTCGGACGGTTGGAAGAACGGCAGCAGGCCGTAGCCGAAGCGGCTCGGATTCTCAAGGCCGGCGGGCTGCTTTTTGCCGCCGGAATCAACCGGCTCACCTACCTCCGCGATTTGTTCCGCGATTCCCCAGACCAGGCCGTGCCACGGCGGGACTTCCACGCGCGGTTTCTCCAAGACGGGCTGTTAGATCCCACGCATGCCCCGCCCATAGGTTTTGCACACCTGACGTCCGTCAAGGCATTCCGGGGCTTGTTCGAGCCGCTGTTCGAGCAGTCCGTCCTGCTGGCCGTGGAATCATTTGTCGGCGGCGCATCACAACAGAAGTTCAAAGAGCTGCCGCCCGAGGACCAATCCGCCTGGTTGGACCTGATCGAGCGGACGGCGAGCTTTCCCGAGGCGTTCGGCATTGCGGATCATTACATGTACATCGGAAGAAAGAAATAGGAGGCCATTATGTCCCTTGACTCCCGGCGCAACTTTCTCCGCTCCATCGGCGCTTTCGCTCTCGCGCCCCTCTCCCGCACCGAGCCCGAGATGGTCCTTTACAACGCCGGCGTTCTGACCATGGACCCTCAGCAGCCTCGCGCTCAGGCGGTCGCCATCTCCGGGGGCCGCTTTCTCGCCGTGGGAACGAACGACGAAATCCGGCCCCTGGCCACGGCCCGCACCCGCAGTGTGGACCTCGAGGGCAAGACGGTTGTCCCCGGCTTTATCGATGCTCATTGCCATGTCGCGTCCTCCGGTCGGCGTCACCTGCGCGAGGTGGATTGCGACCTCCGCTCGATCGCCGAGATCCAGGCCGCCCTCCTCAAGCGCGCCTCGGAAACGCCACGCGGATCGTGGGTGCTCGGCTTCAAGTACGACGACACGAAGACAGCCGAGGGCCGGCGCCTGACGCGCCAGGACTTGGACGCTGCCGCCCCCGACCACCCGGTCTTCGTCGAGCACCGCGGCGGCCATACCGCCTATGTCAACTCCCTCGCCATCAGGATTGCCGAAGTGGATGAAAAGGTCCCTGACCCGCCGGGCGGAAAATTCGATCGCGATTCCTCCGGCCGGCTCACCGGCGGCTTGCGCGAGCGCGCCACCGGGCCCTTCCGCAAAGCCATCCCCTCCAGATACACCCGCGACGACTGCCGCGAAGGAGTCAAGCTGATCTCCCGCATGATGACCCGCACCGGTGTCACCTCAGTCCACGATGCTTATGGCAGCCCCGAGGATCTCCGCGCCTACCAGGATGCGCGCGAGGCGGGGGAGCTGGGCCTGCGCGTCTACTGCCTCATCGGCTTCATGCACATCGACCGCCTGATCTCCGCCGGGGTGCGCACTGGCCTGGGCGACGAGTGGGTCCGCGTGGGCCCCATGAAGATGACCTGCGACGGCTCCATTTCCGAGCGCACAGCGAGGCTTTCCCAGCCTTACATCGGCCGCCCTGACGACTACGGCATCCTGGTGATGGACGAGCCCGAGCTTTACCGTTACGGCCGCCAGGCCCACGAAGCCGGCTGGCAAATCGGCATCCACGCCAACGGCGACGTGGCCATCGACCTGGTCCTGCGCCTCTACGAGCGGCTCCAGCGGGAACTCCCCCGCCGCGACCCGCGCTTTCGCATCGAGCATTGCACCCTCATCAACGACTCGATCCTCGGCCGCATGCGCGCCCTGGGCGTCATCCCCACCCCGTTCTCCACCTATGTTTACTACCATGGCGAGAAAATGCGCGAGTACGGCGCGGAAAGGCTCCACTCCATGTTCGCTCTGCGCAGCTTTCTCGACGCTGGCATCCGTCCTACCCAGGCCTCCGATTACCCGCCCGGGCCCTTCGAGCCGATGATGGCCCTCCAATCCGAGGTCACCCGCACGGACACCAAGGGAAACCTCTGGGGCCCGCGGCAGCGCATCACCGTCGAGGAGGCGATTCGCGTCGGCACCCTCCACGGGGCTTACGCTTCGTTTGAAGAGAACCAAAAAGGCTCGATCACGGAGGGCAAGCTGGCCGACCTGGTAGTGCTGGGCCGCGACCCCCTGGCGGGCAGCCGTCAGGCGTCGCCGTCTACGCAGTGACGAATTCAGCCAGTTATATGCCCTCCGAGCCGGCCAAGTTCGGCATCGCTCAGGGTTCGTTGTTTGTCGTCTTCGGCTTGAACCTCGGACCCACCCAGCTCCAGCAGAGCAGCTCGTTCCCGCTGCCGTTGCGTCTTGGGGGCTCGTCCGTGCGAGTGGAAGTGGAGGGGGCGCAGCTTGACGCGATCATGATTTACACGTCGGCGATTCAACTGGCGGCGCTGCTTCCATCGAACACACCAACCGGAAACGGGACCCTCACGGTTACCTATAACGGCATCGTCAGCAATCCGGCGCCGATCAAGGTCGTCCCAAGCGCCTTTGGCATTTACACTATCGCCCAAAACGGCAGAGGACCGGGGGTTGTAACCAACCCGAGCTATCAGGTGAACAGCGCGAGCTTCTCCGCCAACCCGGGCGAGACTCTGATCATCTGGGGAACGGGCCTGGGGCCTGTCAGCGGGGACGAGGGTGCCGGCCCCCTGCCCGGAAGCCTCGGGACCGACACACAAGTATTTGTCGGTGCGAAGTCCGCTAGGGTCGAGTATGCTGGTCGTTCCGGCTGTTGCGCCGGGCTGGACCAAATCGCTTTCGATGTGCCGCCCGGTGTTGAAGGATGCTTTGTCCCGCTGGCGGTGCGCACCGGAGGGGTGGTGAGCAACTTCCCTTCGCTGTCCATCGCTCCTCAAGGGCGCCAGTGCGCGGAGCCGGCGGGTGTTCCCGTCACCGCGATGACGAAAGCCGCGGCCGGCGGGAACCTCCGGGTCGGTGCGATCGCGCTCGGGCAGAACGATCTTATCGGAGCAGTTGAGTCCAGCATTGGCTTGAAAGAGACCAGCGCGCCGCTCTTGACGGCTCTCGATCTCATGCTTTGGCCTGGCAGGACCACCGCGCCGGCGACTCAGCAGAGCTCCAAGGAGCTGCGGGAGCGCGCCCGCCAGGCGATACAACACTATAAGCAAGATCGCCGGCAGGGAAAACCGGTGCGCCTGAATCGCCAGAGTGTCCAGCGAATTCTGGCGGCGCCGGCGGAGGAAAGTGTCACAGCCGGTTTTTCCAGCCTCCGGAACATCTCGCCTTTACTATCGCATTTGATTTCCACTGTCTCCGCCGTGGGGGCCTGTTCCGTTCTGACGTGCGGGAACTTGGATTGCGGCCTCGGCTCAGCGATTCCTTTGACGCCCGGAAACCGGGGCTTTGGCTCGGCGCTGGATGCGGGCCCGGGGTTGACGCTCTCGGGACCGTCAGGGCCGCTAGCGGTTCCCAAGGTCGCCTCCGGGAAGTACGGCGCCACCTTCCCCGCCATTGGTCCGCCAGGCCAATTGCCGCCGGCGGACTATTCCGTTGCAGGTCCGGGTGGCGCCGATGTGGGTACCTTTTCAGCTCACCTCACGGTCGGCGCGCCGCTGAGCTGGACCAACAAGGATGCGATCAGCCTGGTAGACCGGAGCCAGGATCTGACGGTCACCTGGAATCGAGAGCGGGTCACCGGATATGTGGTTGTCGGCGGGCTGTTCTCCAGCCCTGTTTCCGGGGCCCTCGAAATCTTCATTTGTGGCGAGAGGAGCGCCACGGGAAGTGTTACCATTCCGTCCTTCGTGCTGTCGGCTTTGCCTGTGGACCACAGCCTCAGCCCGTCAGCACCGGTGCTGGCTAAGGGGTACCTGTTTCTGGCCGTTCACCCGCTGGCGAACACCTTCACCGCGCCGGGCCTCGACCTCGGTTACTTCAGCGACTTCTCGCTGGATATGAAACGCCTGCTGTACCAGTAGTGAAATCCAGGGGATGGGGGATCTGGAGAGAGATTCGAACTCTCGGCCGCCCGTGAATCACCTAGCTTACTGGTCTTTCATCTCGCCTGAGCGCAAGACCAGCGGGCCGGAAATCCCCAAGAAAACGCTTGCATCCACGCCGACCCTGCGTTAAGGTAAAAAACTTAACGTGAACACCGGCCCGAAGGTGTTGTCCACCGCTGTCACGCGGCCGCCAGGCCACGCTCTTATGGCCTGGATGACGGTGTTTCAATTCCTCGATATCGTCACCACCATCCTCGGCTTGAGCGTCGGCTACCAGGAATTGAACCCCGTTGTCTTCTCGATGATCCGCTTGGACGGGCTGCGAGGCCTGCTGCTTTCCAAAGTTCTGGCCCTGGCTTTCGCCGGCTACTTTCTTTACAGCGGCCGGGTGCTGCTATTGCGGCGGGTCACCGTTCTGATGGCCTTGCTGGTGAGCTGGAACCTGTTTTGGTTGGTGGCTCACTGACCCTCAACGCGCGC
>JACQDG010000362.1 GCA_016201185.1 Acidobacteriota bacterium
GTGGCTCGAGAGCGTCGGAGATTTCAGCATCGCCGGGGCGGTGCAGTTGTTTCCGGATTGGAAGCTGGAGCTTCCCGGCGGCTTGCCCTATGCACCGGGCGAGGTCCGGGCTTTGATCGAGGAGCGTGGCTGGAAGAAGGTCGTCGGTTTCCAGACCCGCAACCCGATTCACCGGGCTCACGAGTTTGTCACCAAGGTGGCGCTGGAAACCGCCGACGGCCTGGTGATTCACCCGCTGCTTGGCGAAACAAAGTCCGACGACACGCCGGTCGAGGTTCGCCTCGCCTGCTACCGGGCGCTGGTCGAGCACTACTACTCGCCGGCCCGCACCATGATCGCCGGCTTTCCCGCCTGGATGCGGTATGCCGGGCCGCGGGAGGCAATTTTCCACGCGCAGGTGCGACGCAATTATGGCATCACTCACCTGATCATCGGGAGGGATCATGCCGGGGTGGGGAAATACTACGGTCCGTTCGAAGCGCAGCAGATTTTTTCACAGTTTGCCCCTGGAGAATTGGGCATCGAGCCGATCTTCTTCGACACGGTGCACTATTGCCGCAAGTGCGCCGCCATGACCTCGCCCAAGACTTGCCCCCACGGCCCGGAGCACCACGTCACGTTGAGCGGCACGGCGGTGCGCCAGATGCTGCGGGAAGGCAAGACCCTGCCGCCGGAGTTCTCCCGGCCCGAGGTGGCGCGCATTCTGCTGGAAGCGGAGGCCGGGAATGACCGCCGCTAACCCGCTCGAAGCCGCGGCCCAGCTCGAAACCGCCACTGCCCAGGAGTTCCTGGCCTGGGGTATCGAAACCTTCGGCGCCCCCTGGCCCTGGTCACCAGCTTCCAGGCCGAGGGCATGGCCATTCTGGACATGGCCGCGCGGCTCTCGCCCGGAATCCGCGCCTTCACCATCGACACCGGCCGGCTGCCCGAGCAGACCTATGACCTGATGGCCGAGGTGGAGCGCGGTTATGGCATCCGCGTCGAAATCGTGTTTCCCGACTTTCGTGAGGTGGAGGCAATGGTGGCTCTCCACGGGCCGAACGTGTTCTACGCGAGCGTGCCCCAGCGAATGCTATGCTGTGAAATTCGCAAGGTCCAGCCTCTGGCCCGGAAGCTAAGCACTTTAGACGCCTGGGTCACCGGCCTACGGCGCGAGCAAAGCGAAGACCGCCGCCACGTCCGGAAGGTCGAGATCGACGAGGCTCACGGTTCCATCGTCAAGCTGAATCCCCTGGCCGACTGGTCAGCCCACCGGGTGGAGGATTACAATCAAGAACACCGGGTACCGCGGCACGCCCTTTACGCCGAGGGATACGCCAGCATCGGCTGCGGGCCCTGCACCCGCCCGGTCCGGGCCGGGGAAGATTTGCGCGCCGGTCGGTGGTGGTGGGAAACGGATGTTCGCAAAGAATGCGGCATCCACTTTTCCCCGCAGGGCGAGGCGCGGCGCGAAGTGGATATTCTGCTGGAGGAGCTTGAGATTGCAAGCTAGCTTCGAGCACAAGGGTTTCACCATCTGGTTCACGGGCCTCTCGGGAGCCGGCAAGAGCACGGTTTCGAGCATCCTGGAAAAGCGCCTGCGGGGGCTGGGGGCCCGGGTCGAGCTGCTGGACGGCGATGAGGTGCGTACTAATCTGTCGAAAGGCCTCGGCTTCAGCAAGGAGGACCGGGACACCAACATCCGGCGGATCGGCTACGTGTGCCGCTTGCTCTCCCGCAACGGCGTGATCGCCATCGCCGCCGCTATCTCCCCCTACCGCAAGACGCGCGATTTCGTGCGCTCCGGGATCGAGAACTTCATCGAGGTCTACGCACTTTGTCCCCTGGAGAAACTGATGGAACGGGACGTCAAGGGACTTTACAAGAAAGCGCTGGCAGGCGAAATTAAGGAGTTTACAGGGGTATCGGATCCTTACGAGGAGCCGCTCCAGCCCGAGGTCGTCATCGAAACCGACCGGGAAACTCCCGAGCAAAGCGCCGATAAGGTTTGGGCCAGGCTCGAGGAGCTGGGCCTGCTGTCGCTGAATGGTAGACCTGCACTCTCACACCGATAAATCCGATGGCACATTACCGCCGGCCGAGCTGATCGAACTGGCGCGGCGCAAGGGCTTGCGGACGCTCGCCATCACGGATCATGACACGGTGGCCGGCTACGACGAAGCCGTGCCTTACGCTGAAGCCGCAGGGCTGGAACTGATTTGCGGCGTCGAGCTGAGCACCAAGTTCTATGGCCACGCAATCCATGTGCTGGGGTATTTCTTCTCCGCGCCGCCGGGGGAGGAGTTTCGAGAACACCTGCGGCGCCTGGAAATTTCGCGGCGGGAGCGCAACGGCCGCTTGGCCGCTCGCCTGCGCGAGCTGGGCCTCGAAGTGGAGCGGGAAGAGGCGGAACGCTTGGGGCATTCCCAAATCGGCCGGCCGCATTTCGCCCGGCTGCTGGTGGAGAAGGGTTACGTGGCCGACGTGCGCGAGGCCTTTGACCGCTATCTCGACGAGAGCGCCCGGGGTTACGTGTCGCGGCGCGATCCCTCTCTTGTGAATGTGATTCGCTGGATTCACGAGGCGAACGGCCTGGCTTCCTGGGCCCACCCGGTCCGCATGGTGCGCGAATGCGGGCTGCCAGCCGAGACGCTGTTTCGGGAAATGGCTGCCCGCGGCATGGACGCCATCGAGGCCTTTCACAGCGATCACAGCCCGGAAGACCAAGCCGAATACCTGGCCCTGGCCGCCAAGATCGGCCTGGCCGTCACGGGCGGCTCCGACTTCCACGGCGACTCGAAACCCCATATCGATTTGGGACAAGTACTCCTCCCGCCCTACCTCTGGGCCAGGTTGCGCCAAGCCCCTGCCCGACTGAAGAGCTGAGGCTAGCGTCCGTCGCTTCTTAAGTCTCCACCTTTCTTTTTTGGAACCCTTTCCGCACGCCACGGGTCTATCATGGAGGGAGTCTGCTATAATGGTGCAAATTTTTACAGTTAGGAGATGGATGTGAGTATCAGCCCTGGAGGGAGCATGTTAGGCGGTGAGCCGGATCCGACCTGGAGGCCCGAATCGAGCGGGGGCCGCCCCAAGTGGTTCACTGTGTTCATTCTGGTGGCGTTGGTGGTGCTGTTTGGCGCCAACATCTACCTGGTCATGGAATCGCGGGCCATGCGGCTTACCCTGGAGCAGGCCAATAGGAAACTCCAGGCCCACGACGAACAGATCACCAAGTTGGAAGGCTCGGTGGTTCGCACCTATCAGCAAGCGCAGGAGAACATTTCCGCCCTGCGCGGCGAGGTTTCCTCGACCCGCGGCCAGATCGGCCAGGCTACAAGACAGGTGGAAACCAAGGTCCTGTCTAAGGCGGAGCAGATGGCCGAGCGGCTGAGCGCCGAGCAAAAGGCCCAGGCGGCAAGAGTGGGCGGGGAGCTCGAGCAACTGAAGAGCGCCACCAGCACCGCGGAAAACAGGTTGGGCTCGTTGAGCGGGGAGGTGACGGGCGTCAAGTCCGACGTCACCGCCACAAAGGCGGAACTGCAGAAGACCATCGCTGAGCTGAAGTCGGTGCGCGGCGACCTGGGTGTGCAGAGCGGCCTGATCGCTACCAACGGCACAGAACTGGCCGCCCTGAAGAGACTCGGCGAGCGGAACTATTTCGAGTTCAACATCACGAAGAGCAAACAGCCGCAGCGCGTCGGCAATGTCTCGA
>JACQDG010000020.1 GCA_016201185.1 Acidobacteriota bacterium
GCAAGCTGCTCAAGGACGAGACTCTCTACCAGCAAGGCCGGACCACCCTGGCCAAGGTGGACACGACCGTGGACCGGCTGAACAGCGGCCAGGGCACGCTCGGGCAAATGCTGGTGAACCGCGCCCTGTACGACGCCCTGACCGGGCTGAGCGCCGACACCCAGCAGTTGATCCGGGACTTCCGGTCCAACCCGAAAAAGTTCCTGCGCATCAAGCTGGCGATCTTTTGATGGCCCGCCGCCTCATCATCAATGCCGACGATTTCGGGTTCACCACCGATGTGAACAGCGGGATTGGGGAGGCACACTCGAACGGCATTCTCACTGCCACGACCCTGATGGCTAACGGCCGGGCCTTCGACCATGCCGTGGAGCTGGCCCGCCGGCGCCCCACGCTGGACGTTGGCTGCCATTTGGTATTAGTGGGGGGCAAGGCGATCGCCGAGCCGCACAGTAGCCTTCCGGCCACGGTAGGAGAGCTGCTCCGGCGGCTCGTCAAGGACTCGTCCCGCAACTGGCTCGAGCGGGAGCTGGCCGCCCAGGTGGAA
This sequence comes from Acidobacteriota bacterium, assembly GCA_016201185.1. Classification (GTDB taxonomy): domain Bacteria; phylum Acidobacteriota; class Terriglobia; order Bryobacterales; family JACQDG01; genus JACQDG01. The sequence continues at coordinate 548 of JACQDG010000020.1, forward strand.
AAGATTCTGCGCGCGGGGCTTGAGCCTTCTCACCTCGATACCCACAAGCACACCCACCTGGTCCCGGCGGTGCTAGAGGCGGTGTGCCGGGTCTCGCGTCGATATTCCATTCCCTGGATCCGCCGGCCGTTCGACCTGCCGTTGACCGCGGCCGCGCCCCTCTCGACTCGCCTTCTGAACGCCGGATTTCGCTTCCTGCGTGATCGCTTTGAGCGCACCGTGGCACGCTACCAGTGCCGCACAACGGACCACTTTGCGGGGTTCCAGTGGACCGGCAACTACCGCGCCCCAGAACTGGCCGGCCTGATTCGTCGCCTGCCGGACGGCCTGACGGAGTTCATGTGCCACCCTGGCCACTGCACCGACGAACTCAGGCAGGCGCCCACCCGCCTGAAAGAGAGCCGCGAGCAGGAGCTTCAGGCTTTGATATCGCCCGAGGCCCGACTGGCCTTAGAAAACAGCGGGGTGCAGCTCACTACTTATCGCGACGTGCTGAACGGGTAGAATGCATGTTCGGTGCTTTAGGCGAGCGAACTCCAGCCGTGGCCGGCGCTACGGGGACGTTTTCACCATGACCCGCCTCTGCTGCGGCTCGCCTTTCGGCGCTCCCATGTAGGTGTCGACCGTCTGGGTCTTGCCGTCTTTTGACAGGAACCGGATCTCGGTCAGTTCGAGTCCCCCCATTCCTTTCACTACCGTTACCAGTTTGCCGCCTTCCCAGCGTGTGCGGGTCCGGAATTCATTGCCGTTCATCATGTTGAGATTCTCAACGCCGTCAGTCGTCAACTTGATGAACGAGGTGTTCTCGCGCATGACGGCGGACTTGGTCACGCCCGAAATGATCACCTGGGGCTCCTTGTGGTCAATCGATTCGGTGAAGGCGTCTGGCGCTGGGGCCGGGCCCAATTTGCTTCGGGCTTTGTCCAATTCCCAGCGGCCGGAAAAGTTGGGCTTTTCAGCCTGGGGAAGTGCCGGCCAGGCCGCCAGAAACAGTGCCGCAAAGCCGATTGTCCATTTACGCAAGGTAGGTTCTCCTTTCATTCGTGTCTCAAGGCGGCCACGGGATCCACTCTTGTCGCGCGGCGTGCAGGGATATAGCACGCGGTAAGCGCCACTGCGGCCAGGAAGAGCGAAACCCCGATAAAGGTCGGGGGATCGGTGGCCTTTACCCCGTAGAGAAGTCCGGCCAGAAACCGAGTCAGGACCAAAGCCCCGGCCAGGCCCAGGGCCAGCCCCATTATCGTCACTGTTAATCCCTGGCCGACAACCAGTTTCAAAATATCGGAAGCCTGGGCTCCGAGCGCCATCCGGACTCCGATTTCCGAAGTCCGGACGGAAACCGCGTAGGACATGACTCCGTAAATTCCCACAGCGGCCAGCGCCAGGGCCAGCGCCGCAAACAAGCCGAGCAAGAGGGTGCGAAACCGCCGTGGCGCGACCGTAGTGGAAAGCCGTTGCTCCATCGTTGCAATATTGTAAACGGGCAGCTCCGGATCCAAAGAGGCGACCTCGCGCCGCACGGCAGTCGCCAGACTTTCCGGGTCGGAACGGGTGCGCAGGACCAGGCTCATCGTCCGCAGGCCCCGGCGCTGGAGGTAGGGGACATAGATGGTACGCTGCGGCTCGGTGTCCAGCCCGAACTGCCGTACGTCACCAACCACGCCGACGATGGCCAGCCAAGGGACCGGCGCTTCTGAAAAACCGAATTTCAGCCGCCGGCCGACAGGATCTTCTTGCGGGAAGAACAGCCGGGCGATCGTGTCATTGATAATGACTATCTCGGGCGTTCCCTCCCGGTCGCCTTCGGTGAAATAACGGCCGCTGCGCAGCGGGATGCCCATGGCGCGAAAGTAGTCCGCGCTGGCGGCGGGGGTTTCTGCCAGATGTTGCTCGCCTTCCTCGGGCGCCCAGGGCGGCTGGCCTTCCACGGTGAACAGCGATCGAGAGCGGGAGCCTGGGCTCAGCGGCAGATTCGTGACGGCGCCCGCCGATTTGACCCCAGGAAGGGCCTGGACCCGGTCCAGTAGCCGGTTGAAAAAGGCTGCCTGCTGCTCGGGCTGGGGGTACCTGGCAGGGCTGAAGCTGATGGCCATCGAGAGCACGTTCTTCGGGTCGAAGCCCGGCGCCACGGCGCGCAGGCGCAAGAAGCTCTTGACCAACAGGCCGGCGCCGATCAGCAGCATCAAGGCCAAGGCAATCTCGGAAACCACCAATACGCGAGACGTGGAGACTCGGAAGCGGGAAGCCGAGGGGACAGCGCCGCCAGCAGCGTGCTCTCGGCGAGCAATTGGCGAACGATCCGGCTGCGTCCGGCCCCCAGCGCGGCGCGAATGGCGATCTCTTTCTGGCGAGCGGTGGCGCGCGCCAGCAGAAGATTGGCGACATTGGCGCAGGCAATCAGCAACAGGAAGCCCACCGCCCCGGACAAAATAAGCAGCGCCGGCCGCACTTGCCCCACAAGTTGCTCCTGGAGAGGAATGACTTTGGCCTGGGAGCCCGGCGGCCTTTGCGGATATTCGAGGCCCAGGCGCCGGGTGATGGTTTCGATGTCCGACCGGGCCCTGGCGAGAGAAATATCAGGCCGCAGCCGCGCGATCACGCGCATCAGGCTCATGCGGCCTCCAGCCCGCTCCGTGCGGGCATCGAGGGCCATGGGCATCCAAACCTCAACCTGGGGCGGGAACTGGAAGCTTGTGGGCATAATGCCCACCACCGTGACGCTCTTTCCGTCGATCGTAACCGCCCGGCCGACCAATTTCGGGTCGCCGCCGAAACGACGCTGCCACAAGCCGTGGCTCACGACGGCGACAGAGCCTCCGCCTGGTCGATCTTCCTCCTCGGTGAAATTTCTTCCCTGGACCGGCTCGACCCGCAGAACGGAGAAAAAGTCCGCAGTTACCTGCCCGCAGACGATGCGCTCGGCCTCCCCGGCGCCGGTAAGGTTACAGCTCCCATAGGCATAAGCAGCGATGTGCTGGAAGACCTGGTTCTGCTCCCGCCAGGCGAGAAAATCCGGGCCGGGCGCCACTTCATCATTTGGGTGAGCAGGGCGGCGGCTGTCGAGTTACAGCCTCTGGCGAGCATCCGGAGGCCGTAGCGGAGGTCAAGAAGCATCGGCTAGTCCGTCCGCGGTAGACACCACGCCGTCCGAAAAGTTTCCCCTACGATGATGGTTTCTTCCGAATGAGCTGGTCCAGACTCCACGGCCCAGGTCCGGCGGTGAAGAAATACAGAAAGAGGAAGCAGTAGACCACGGCCAGCTCGCCGCGGTTCACGATGGGCCAGAAATTCTGCGGCCAGTGGACCTGGAAGTAAGCCACCGCCATTTCCCCCGACGCGATGAAGGCCGCTGGCAGCGTGAACAGGCCGAGCAGGATCAGCACCCCACCAACCAACTCGACGACCCCGGCGAACCACATCTGCGAAAATGCAACCGCCTTAGCGCCCTTCCCTCCCATCCCCCCGAGAAGGCCAAGGATCTTCTGAGCGCCGTGCTGAGCGAAAGCCAGGCCCGCGACAATTCGCAGCAGCGAGCGGGCGTATGGTTCGTATGAAGCGATCCTTCCCTGACTCATCTGAATCCTCCTGAAGTGGCGTCGTAGCGCGCCGTCTTGTCTGACGGTTGACTGATTCTAGCTGATCCTTAGCATTGAAACACCGGGCTCTTGCACCTTTTTTACATTCGTGCGCTTGGCCTGAAGGGACAGTTACAGAATCAGCATGCAGTCGCCGTAAGAATAGAAGCGGTACCGCTGTTCAACGGCGTGCCGGTAAGCCTCCAGGATCAGTTCCCGGCCCCCAAAGGCGCACACCAGCAATAGCAGAGTCGAGCGCGGCAGGTGAAAGTTGGTGAGTAACGCGCCTGTAATGCGGAACGGAAAGCCGGGATAGATGAATATGCCGGTCTCGCCCGAGCCGCATTCGATCGTTCCGCCGCAAGCGGCATGCTCCAGGGTCCGTACGGTCGTCGTGCCGACCGCCACCACGCGCGAGGCGGCGCGGATCGCCTCTGCGGCCGCCGTGGTGATTTCGTATCTCTCCCGATGGATGCGGTACTCCTCGACCATCTGCACGCGCATCGGCTGAAAAGTACACAGCCCGACGTGCAGGGTTATCTCGGCCAGCCGCGGGATTCGGGCGAGAATCTCCTCGGTGAAATGAAAGCCGGCCGTGGGAGCAGCGACCGAGCCGGGCCGGCGCGCATAGACGGTCTGGTAGTCGCCGCGGTCAGCCGGC
>JACQDG010000376.1 GCA_016201185.1 Acidobacteriota bacterium
GACAGAGGGCGTAAGAGGAAAGCCTGAAAGCTATGAAACTGGTGCTGAACTCAGCCTTTTCTCGCCAAACGGCGGCATGCCGGCCTTTATGACTGACGCGGGAATATTGGGCGTTCACCACGGACCCCTGGGAAGTACACTGGTGGATGGCGCAAGCATTCGATTGCTGGATCAAGACGGATTTCGGGCGCGTCTTGGGCTTACTTCCCTCGAAACCCCGACGACCGGGACGAAGAACCAGACAAGCGCAGCATCGCTGGTCTTGTTCAACAAAGGAGGTCATGTCATCTGGTCCGCTCCCTAGCATTCAAGCCGGGCCAGGGGTGCCGCCTCGGACAATTCCGGCCCTGGGGTCGGGACAACTCCGGCGACTATGGGACCAGGAGAGCGGAGAAGTGAAGGACCTCGGTACTTGGTAGTGGGTTACTTTGAAATTCTAGCGCTGTTCGGGCCAAGGACCAGAAAGCAGCGTGATAGACTCTTGGGATGAGTCCATTGAGAGACGGTCCAAGCTTTCCGATTAAATGCCCAAATCCAGACCAGCGCACCGCCTGCGGGCTGTCAACGCAGTATAGTCTAGCGTGGCTGAATGAGAATCCGCGCTTTGAGTTCTATTGTCCGGCTTGCCATTACAAAACGATGCTCTACGCTGAGGAGGTTCCGGGGCTTTCCCAAGCCCTCCAGTTATTTCGAGATCCAAAGTAGCGCACCACCCGGTACTTCCTCCTGTTGACAGGAGCAGCCTATTGGCTCTATTCTGCTCGGGGGTGTCCATGAAAGCCAAAGCCAGCCTTGTGTTGTTGACGCTGTTCGTACTTTACGCGCCAGGGCTTTTGGGCCAGGGATTCTGGGGCGGTTTCCTCGATGGCCTCAACAAAGAGATGGAGAGGCAACAACAGGAGCGCGTTTACAGGCAGGAGACAATCGTCGGGATGTTTCAGACGGCATGTCCTCGTCTGCCCCAAGAATTGCGACTCGAATGCTTGCAAACTGTTCTGAGGGTCATCACTATCCCGCCGCAGCGGTTTGGGCCAAGGCAAGAGCGGGCGGCGATTGACGAACTGAAAGCATTGGTTGCACGAGCCGTTCAGAATCACGTTCAGGACTCGCCTCAGCTCGATCCTCCCAAAGCCGACGCCCAGGGCCAGGCGTCACCAATACCTGAGCGCCAGTCAGCGCCAGAGGCCCAAGAAGCACGCATTCCAGAAAAGCCAAAGTCTGGCTACCTTGACTCCCTCCAAGTTTCGAGTGGCCCCCGGTACGATTGGGAGACCAGTCCGCCTCTGCCCGCTCCGAACTACGCCAATCCCTCTTTCCCAAAGCGCTACGGCTCGCCAAGTACGAGCACGCGTCTGGGCGGCTACGCCTTCTACGACAATGGCGTGAGCGGGACCAGCAATCGGCTAGGGAGCTTTACATTCTACAATTTCAGCAACGGCATTTCGGGAACAAGCACCCAACTTGGAGATTTCACCTTTCACAGTTTCAATAGTGGCCTCTCCGGGACAAGCAATCGGCTAGGCGACTTCACCTTTCACAACTTCGACAATGGCGTCTCGGGTACCAGCAACCGCCTCGGGGATTTCACCTTTCACAGCTTCAGTGACGGGACCACCTGCTCAAGCAACCAACTTGGGGTGTTTACATTCACCAACTGTAACAAATAGGCTCCTGTTCAGTTCTGGTTGCAAGCTCTCAACCCATCTCCCCATTCCAGCCGTCTTGCGAACCCAGGCACAATGAAAAATCAAAAATTAAAAAATCTGGCCCCGCGCCCAATCGCCGCAGCAAGCCCCGGCCCCCGTCACCTCGGGCAAATCCGCCGACCTCACGGAGCTCGCCCGCCCCGACCAGCCCGGCGATGCGCTGGCGAGCGACCCTTAGGGGCAGGCGGTAGTAGTCGGCCAGGTCGCCCGCGGCGCCGACGCCGTGTGCACGGGTGGCCAGGCGCAGAAGCTCGCGCTGCGCTTCCTCAAGCTCTACGTGGCGGCGGTAATGCTCCGGTGGAAGCACGCGCTCCGCAAGGTCGTACACTCGCGCGAGGTCGGGCCTCCTCCCGGCCACCGCCAGAGCGCCCCGGCCGAAGTGCGCCTCGAGTACCGCCCTCGGCACCGTCCCGAACCACGCGCCCGGTATGCGGCGGGGGATTCCTTCCGGCTCCGGCAGGTCGTCGGCAGTCAGAGGACCGCGCGCGCGAACCTCCTCCAGCACCCAGTCCACGTAGTCCGCGTGCTGCTCCATAAACCGCTCAAAGCCATATGGGCGCACCCTGTGCGTTTCCATGCGGTGGCGGAACAGCGGCCAGCTCTCCACCGGCAGGATCGACGCCTCGTGGGCCCACTGTTCGGTAAACTCGCGCCGCCGGTAGACCAGATCGTCGAGGAGCGAGGTCTCGTAGGGACCGAGCCGCGAGAAGAGCACCTGGTAGTGCGCGGGCGCGAGAACGTTGACGTAGTCGATCTGCACGAGGCCGAGCTGCCGGATCGTGCGGCGGAGGTGGCGCGTCTCCACCCGGCCGCGCGGCCGTAGGCGATCAAAGCCCTGTGCCGCCAGCGCGATGCGTCGCGCCTCGCTCAACGAAAGATGATATCGGGACATGCCCAGGCCGCCGCCTGGGAAAGGATTGTACCCGGATGGCTTCGATGAGAAAAGCGCAAAATGCGGCTGCCGGACTGCAGCGGAAGGGATTAGTTATTCACCGTTGCCCGCTCCTCCCGGAGGAGAGCCTCTGCGAAGGCGGCCATGACGCGAGCGTCCAGCTCTTCTTCGTGGATCGTTCCCAACTGCTTGAGGTAACGCTGGTTGTGATAGATCGGGCTGCAGTGGTCCAGAGCTTCCTGGCCATCAAACAGGCGCTTCATCTGCTCGATGCCGGCTTCGATCGTCCAGGAGCATTCGAACCCCAGCCGCCTGCGAATCTTGTCGAACGAGACGCGATAGTTCCGGTGGTCCGTGTTCTCCACCCATTCGATCTCCGCAGCCGGAAAGAACTCCCGGATCTTCTCAGCCACGTCCCGGAGAGTGCAATTCATCCGGTTGTCGCCCAGGTTGAAGATTTCCCCGCTCACCACCTCGAGCGGCGCCCGCAGCGCGCACAGAATCCCCTCCGCCACGTCCTCCACATGGATGAAGGGCCGCCATTGCTCGGCGTTATAGATAGAGATCTTCCTCTCCCGGTACGCCTTCGCCGCCAGAAGATTGACCAAGAGGTCGAAACGAGGCCGGGGAGAAGGACCGAAAACCGTGGCAAACCGCAAAATCACGGGATGGAAGCGGTGGCTGCGCGCCTCGAGCAGCACCCGCTCGGACTCCGCCTTGGTCTCCGCGTAGAGCGAAATGGGGGCCACCTGCGAGCGCTCATCCACGATTTCCCCGGTCGCTCCATAGACGCTGCAACTGGAGGCGAAAAGGAACCGCTCGACGCCGTGGCCCTTAGCCACCTCAATCAGCATGCGGGTGGCCGCGAAATTGATCTCCAGCGCGCTCTGCCGGTCCTGCTCACACGCCGGATCGCCGACAATGGCCGCCAGGTGGACAATGGCGTCCACCCCCTTGACGGCCGCCACCACCGACTGAATATTCCGGCAGTCGCCGACCTGCAGCTCAAACCGGGGACGCCCCAGCAGTTCACAGATCGCCGCGTCGCCGTAAATCAGGCAGTCCAGCACCCGTACTTTCCGTCCGGCGGCCAGCAGCTTTCGGCACAAAATCGAGCCGATGTAGCCGGCCCCGCCAACTACCAAGACCGGCCTGTCATCTCCGGCGCCGGCTGGCATGTTCGAAACGCGTCCTAACTCCTGCTCGAACAGCCAGTGCTTCAGCCAACGGCCGCCCAACACACCAGCGTTCCCGAAAACCAGGAAGGCCAGTACCGCCGCCCGAGGCAAGCTCTCGGCCCGGTTCAGCAGAAAGTGACCCAGCAGGTAGACCAGACTCGCCAGCGTGGTCCCGGAGACGAGGGTGCGCCACTTGTAGCCCGGCGCGTGAACGCGCGACCGGGTATAGAAGCCACACAGGGAAAAAACCACGGGAAACAGGAACGATAACGGGAAGAAACCCAGGACGTATAACCGCCGCAGGGTCTCTATCGAAGCGCCTAGCTCGTATCCCTCCCGCTCGATCTGTTTCCACACGACGAGCCACAGGGAAAACAGAAATGCTGCATGCACTATGGCAAA
>JACQDG010000377.1 GCA_016201185.1 Acidobacteriota bacterium
GCTAGTTGCGCAGCCACCCCATGCTTTCGCAATCGGAGCTTTCCAGAGAAGAGAAAAAAACGGCGGATAGGCGAGGGAACTTCGTCCAACTACAACCTACTGGTCGTGGAACTCGTTACCGCGCAGCGGTTTAGTCCAACTGCTGCTTTGCACGGCGTGTCCCTGGACCACCGCGCCATGCACCACCACCAGTTTTTCATCGGCCGTGATACGGACGTCCAGCTCAAATCCGTCGGCCCCCAGCTCCATGGCCTTGTAAAATCCCGGCATGGTGTTTTCCGGCAGGTGTCCAGCGGCGCCCCGGTGACCTAGAATCAGCACGTTTGCCTCTCCGCGTCCGAGCCTCTGTACCCCATCGCACTATCGCCTCGGCTCCCGCGGTAAATTTACTTTGTCTCAACTTGACAAGCTACTGACAACGTACCATGATTTATTCAGCTAAGGGAGGCTGAGTCCATGATTCCCGCCCGGTTCCTCGGTTCGGCCGGGGTTCTGGTGCTCTTGCCTCTAGTGCACAGCCCGACCCAGTTTCCGGAAATCAAGGAAGGCGAGTACCTGCGGACCGAACAGGGGCGCGCCGAGGTGCTGCTGACCCCGGGCGTGTTCCTCCGCCTGGGTGAAGAAACCCGCGTGCAGATGCTTGCGAGCCGCTTGTCGGACGTCCGTCTCCGCCTGCTAGCCGGCGCCGCCGTCGTGGAAGCCGACGAGATCGGCAAAGAGAACGCCGTCACGGTCCAAGCCGGGGAAGCGGAAGTGCATCTGCTGCGCAGCGGCCTCTACCGGTTCGATATCCAGGGGCTGGAACCGGCGCGGTTGCGAGTCTTTGCCGGCGAAGCTCTCGTGAGCGGCGAGAAGGGTGAAATCCGCCTCGGGAACAAGAAAGAAATCGAGCTGGCCGGGGACTTCCAGAGCAGGAAATTCAATCTCGAGGATACCGATCCTCTGGACCGCTGGAGCAAGCGCCGGGGCGGATATCTGGCGGCGGCCAACGTTTCCGCCAGCCGCCAGGCCTATCACAGCGGCCTGGCCTACTACGGCTCGGGATGGATCTTCAATCCCTATTACGGCATGTTCACCTTCCTCCCCTACCGCGACGTGATCTGGAGCCCTTACGGCTACGGCTTCTATAGCCCGTGGGCGGTCTATTATCTGTATACTCCGCCGCGCGGCGGTTATCTCGGCGGCGGGGGAGGCAGGGGAGGCGGGATCGTCGCGCCGCCTTCGACGGGCAGGAACAGAGCCGGCGCGCCACCGGCCTCAGGCCGCCCCTCAGGCGTCGGCACTGCGGCCGGCCCGTCCCGCGGCCCTGGCGTTTCGCTCGGCCGTAGTGTGGGCGCATCCCGCGGCGCGAGTCTCGGGGGCGGCCGAGCCGGGAGATAACCTTCCGCCTCTTTTAGCTGCCAGGCAGCTTCTCTTCCGGAAACCTGGCCAGGATCCGATCGCGGATCCAGTGCTGGTCCCACCACTCGGTCGGATTCACTGTAACCCCGTCCACTTGCATGCTGAAATGAAGATGGTCGCCGCCGGCCAGTCCGGTCGAGCCGCTGCGACCCATCTCCCGCCCTTGCTGGACCCGGTCCCCCGCCTTCACCGCAACCGAGCTGAGGTGGCCGTAAATGGATTGCAACCCATAGCCGTGGTCGATCACCACGCAGTTGCCATAAATGCCCAGGTAGCCGGCGAACACCACGCGGCCGTCGTTGGCCGCCAGCACCGGGACATTGGCCGTCACCGCCAAGTCGAAGCCCAGGTGGTCCTGCTCATCGACTTTTTTCCCCTGATAAAAATACCGGCGGTGGTCGGCGAAGTGGGCTTCCACTTGTGAGTCGGCCAGTTGCCGGAAGGGCTCACGCCACAGGAACTTTTCCTCCGTGTCGAAGCGCAGATCGGCCAGCCGGCGGTTGTCTTCGCGACGCAGCGCGCCGTTGATCTTCAGGAAATCTGCGAGCAGATCTCCCGAGCGGGCCAGTTGCGGCGTGTGGGAATAGATGTCCTGGGTCACTTTCTCGAGAAAATCCTTCGTCAAATCCAGATCCCGCGAGCGGAATTCTTTGGGGAAGACCCGAAACCAGAAAGTCGCCGTCGCTTCGTTGCCAGCTTCGTCCCGGGCAAAGCCCAGGGGGGTGAGGCGGGGCGGCAGATCGTAGGAGTAGGCAAAGAACGCGAAGCGGGTTCCCGGAGTCGCGCCGGGCAGGGGCCAGCTCCGGAATTCGTGCGGCCCTGTGCGGACCCCTGCCTCCACCACTTCCGGGCCAACGTGAAAGACCGCCATTTCGGAGCCGCCCTGGTTGATGTAGTGCTGCCCCGGCTCGACGCTGAGCTGCGGCGGCGTGGTGCGGACGCTCAGGTCCATGGCCAGGGTAGCGGTGGCGCCGCGAAAGTCGTCGGATTCCGCTTCCAGGATCAGCCGCGCCGGGCCGTCTTGGAGCTGGGGCGCGCTCTTGCGCCCGGCCAGAAACTGGTAGAGCTCCTCCCGCTGGCGGGGTCGCCAGAATTTCCAGCGCTTCGCCGTGCGGTGCTGCTCGAGGACCAGAAAGGACCGCCCGCTTTGTTCCAGGCGGGCCTGAAAGCGCCGCACGCCGCTCTTCGAGCGCACCTGCACCTGCACCGGCGTTGCCTGCCACGGGACGGACGGTTCCGCCGAATGCTCGAGCTGACAGGGTGCTGAAAGAGCCGTTTTGACCAACGCCTTGCTTCTGCGCGCCGCTGGGTAAGCGCCGCGAAATCAGTGAACCCGTTCCGGGCCGGGGCTCCCCCTGCGCCCGTGAGGGAGCGGTCTTCGAAGCTTTTCCAGCGACCCTGCTACTGGCTTGCCGATCCTTCGGACCCGAGGCTCTGCAGATAGGCCACCAGTTGCCAGAGCTGCTGGTCCGGCAGTTTGGACCACGACGGCATCCCTTCGCGGCGGTTGCCGTTCTTGAGGAACCACAAGAGCACCCCCGCAGTGGCGCTCCGCATGACGGGGGAGCGCAGACTGGGAGCCTTGTCGATGCCGGCGGCGTCCTCTCCGTGGCAGGAGACGCAATGTTTACCGAAAAGCTTCTTGCCGGCGAGCACGGCGTCCGCCTGGCCGCCGTAAGGATTCCGCCACGAACTGGCGGCACGCGGAGCCTTGCGGAGTTCGGCTCCCGGCTCCTGTGGCGGGCGCACTTTGTTGCCGCCGAACGTGGCCGTCCCGGTGAATAGGAGCGCCGCCAGGGCGGTCACGCGCCGGCTCACTTTGCTGGTTTTCATGCTCTCAACCTCACCGGAACATCCGCCGGACCTGGCGTCCGAACCCGGCCACCTCATATGAAACGCCGACCCTCACCAGAAAGGGGAAACTCTGGCCCGTGATACCGAAGGTCGGGGAGATGCGCATTGCTGTCCCGTTCGCGAGCTCCCAGGCAAGAACCGGGGCCAGGTAGTGAGAAGTGCCGCGAAGCGTCAGGCTGTGCGCATCGCCCAGACCGCCGTACAGCTCGAGGCCGGCGTGGAAGTTCTCCCGGCAGAAAACGCAGGGACGCGGCGTGGCCGCAAGCCCCAGTGGCCGGCTGACACCCAGGGCGTATCCGAATTCCCACGGCTCATTCGAGAAGCTTTTCGCGGCGATGAAGTTCTCGGAGATATTCCAGCCCCTGTACTGGCTCCCCAGAATCAGCTTGGTCTCTATCTCACGCTCCCGCTCGCCGTGCGTCTCGGCGTTGGGCTCGCCGAAGTCTTCTCGGGAGTCAAAACCCACCACGTCCTTCAAAATCTTGTCGGAGCCATGCACGTTCTCGAACTCGACGTAGAAAACCGGGTTGATCCAGTGCTCGCCTGCCAGGGGGCGGAAGCGGTTTTCCCAGCGGTAGCCGGTAAAGAGCGTGCTCTCGCGCCGCGTGCTCTGCCCGTCGAGATAAAACTCCATTGTCCACCAGCCTGTGGCTCCATATTCGAACTCCATCCAGGAGCCTACGAATGCATTGCCGCCCGGGGGCTTTCCGATCAAAGGATTGATGGACACCTCCAGGTTCCCCGGCTCTTCGAGATGCTGGTCGTAGGTGACGAAGTAATTTTCCTGCCCCGTCGCGCGAGCCGAAAGCAGAACGGCGGCTATAAGCAATCGAGTTGCAATAAAAGAATAGCAGATTCCTTTCATCTGAGTCTAGATGCCCCTTTCTGCCATTGGCCCATGTTGAAATCCTAGTTGCAACTGAATGGCAAGTATAATTCAGTTGCAACTCAGTGTCAACTGAAAAGCGTCCGCTGTAGCTCTATTGTTTGACAGCTTCAGCCCCCTGCCGGTATCATAAGAAATTGATTTTCAAAGGAGTCGGAAGAAGGATAGATGGCCAACCACTATTCCGCCCTCAAGAGGGCTCAACAGACAGAGAGACGTACTGTCGTCAATCGGAACCACACCACGCGGCTTCGCCACCAAATCCGCGCCATGCGGCGCGCCCTGAAGGCCGGCGACGCTGCTGCGGCCCGGCCGGTGCTCGCCCAAACGATCGGCATGATTGATCGCGCGGCACAAAAGGGCGTGATTAAGAAAAATACCGCCGCGCGCTACAAATCGCGGCTGTCCAGACGCCTGCGGGCGCTTGAAAGCCCCAAAGCCGCCTGAAGGCTTCCGCCGCCCCTCAGTTCGTCAGCGTCCAAACGAGCTTTTCCATTACTACGCGGTCCTCGGGGCGATCCTGCCGCAGGTCGAGATCCGTCTTAAACATTAACTCCACGGCCTGTTCCAATTGCGGCCGCGAGAACCGGCTGGCCGTCTGCAGGGTCTGGCGGACACGCGCCGGCCAGACCGGCAGCC
>JACQDG010000378.1 GCA_016201185.1 Acidobacteriota bacterium
AAACTCCGGCGTCGGCTGTCCCGCCCTGGCCATCCGGCGTTGGCGCTGCCACAGCGGCCAGAGGTCCCGGGCATGCAGGATGCCGATGATGTTTTCCGGCGAGCCATCGTGCACAGGAAGGCGTGAGTGGCGCCGCGCGACCATAGTACGGATCACTTCGTCCAGCGAGGAGCCGGCTGGCAAGGATACCATTTCGTTGCGTGGCACCATCACCTGGCGCACTGTCAGGTCATAGAAGTCCATCACATGGTGCAGCATGTCCTCCTGGGACTCCGGCCATCCCCCCAGGCGGCGGCTGGCGCTGACGATCAGCTTCAGCTCGCCGACTGAGTGGGCCGACAGGGCCGGCGTGCCGTGTAGTCCGAGAAAGCGCGAAAGACCCCGGCTGGCGTATTCCACAACCCGCACAAAAAAACCGGTGGAGCGGGCGAAGAACTGCAAGGTCGGTCCCACGGCCAGCGCCAGCCGCTCGGTCCGCTCGAGCGCCATGTTCTTCGGCACGACTTCCCCTACGACCATGTGGAGAAACGTCACTAGGCCGAAAGCGATGCCGAAGGCCGCCAGGTGCAGCAGCCGGTCCCATCCCGGCCGGGAAACGGGGGCCATCAGCGGGGCCAACAGCCCGTAAACGGTCTCTTGCCCCACCCAACCCAGACCCAGGCTGGCCACGGTGACCCCGAGCTGCGTGGCTGCTAGCAGGCGGTCGGGTCTGGCGAGCAAGGCTAGCACGGCCCGCGCCCGCTGGTCGCCGGCCTCGGCGAGTTGGCCCATCCGCGTCCGGCGGACCGAAACCAGTGCCACTTCGGCCGCCGCGAAAAAGCCATTGACTCCAAGCAGCAGCGGCAGCAGGATCAGGCGGAGGCTATACGGGAAGTCCTCCATTGTTTTGATCGTAACATGTGCCTCGCAGCGGTTGGACTCCTCCTGGTCCGAGCCCAACAAGGGAACCATCGGCGCCCTGCTTTCGTATTGTTTGGAGAGCCGTCAATAAGGGAGGCAGCCCGTGAACAAAAAGGGAAAAACCCGGTGGTGGGTGCTAGTCCTTGTGGTCCTGCTCGTTGGCGGCGGGGTGTTGCTGTTTGCAGCGTTGTCTAAGAACAGCACCAAGCTCGACCCCTCCAAACTGGCAAAGGCGGAGCGAAGCGATCTGGCGCGCAGCGTGGTGGCAACCGGGAAGATCGAGCCCATCGCCAAAGTGGAAATCAAGTCTAAGGCGAGTGGGATTATCGAGCGGCTGCACGTCAACGTGGGCGATTACGTGAGGGAAGGGCAGGTCCTGGCGGAATTGGACCGCGAGCAGCTCAACGCCCGGGTGCGACAACTGGAAGCAACTCTGGCAGCGGCAGAGGCCAATGTGGTGGCCACCCGTGCCCAATATGAAAAGATGGTCAGCGACGCCAAGGGCATTGACGTTCCCTTCCTCAAACGGCAGCTCGACCGCAGCCGCGGCCTGCTGCGCGACGGGCTGATCCCGCCGCAGGCGCTGGACGACGTGGAGAAGTCTTACGAGATGGCCGTCAACAAGCAGGAGCAGGCGGCGGCTGGGGTGAGCGTGGCCAAAGCCCAGATCGGCCAGGCCGAAGCCAAGGTGAAAGAAGCGCGGGCTTCTTTGGAGCAGGCGAAAGAAGACCTTTTGTACGCTACCATCCGCTCGCCGATCAACGGGATCGTGCTGTCACGTAGCGTGGAATTGGGTGACGCCGTCTCATCCATTTTGGTGATGGGTTCGGCCGCTACGCTGGTGATGACGCTGGGGGACATGCGCGAGCTATATCTGAAGGGCAAAGTGGATGAAAGCGACATCGGGAAGATCTACCTGGGCCAGCCGGGCCGGATCACCGTCGAGTCCTACAAAGATCGTAAGTACCTCGGCCACGTCACGCGCATCTCCCCGATGGGGGAGGAGAAGGACAACGTCACCACCTTTGAAGTCCGCATCTCTATCAACGAGCCCAAAGATCTAAGGGCCATGATGACGGCTAATGGCGAAATCATTCTGGAAGAACGAAAGAAGGTGCTGACCATTCCCGAGGCGGCCGTGTTGTACAGCCGCGACAAGAGCACCTCGGCCGAGATCCCCGACCCGACGCAAAAGAGCGGGAAGCGGAAGATTTCGGTCAAGACCGGCATCAGCAACGGGGCTAAAACGGAAATTCTGGAGGGGTTACAAGAGGGTCAGGAGGTAGTACTGCAATGACAGCGGCAGTTCTGGACAACATAATTTCGAGCAGGCGGGTCTGGCTCCAACTGCCCGGAGTCGCGGTGACCGACTTGCGACGGAGCGGCATCGACTTGAGCGGTCCGCAGGCGCTTCGCCGGCGGCTCGAGTTGGGTCTGGCTGCCGATCCCGATCCTCGCCGAGAACACTTCTACGAGGCCGTCATCGACGGCCATCGCTTTTACTTCCACGTGCTCCCGCGGCAGCGGCCGGGCGCTAAGGTGTGGTTGCTGGCGCGCTGGCCAGCGACCTGAGAAAACCATGGGCCGGTAAGCACTGCCGGCCCGCGGTCAACCTCGCTATTCCCTAGCTGCTACAATTCCCTCCATGCTCCGGCGGATCCTGCAGGCGCTGGTCGCGGCCCTGTCGGCCCTGGCGTTGGTTTTTCTGGTCCTGTTTTACTGGATCGCCATCCGCCCTTTACCGCTGGCCGTCGGTCAGGTGAGCGGCCCGGGATTTCCCGCCGCGGCGGCGGGCCGCGACCAGTTCGGCGTGCCGCACATCGAAGCACCATCGACCGAGGAGGCCGTGTGGGTGCAGGGTTACGTCACGGCGCAGGATCGGCTGTGGCAGATGGACATCCTGCGTCGCGTTCCGGCAGGGCAATTATCGGAGCTACTCGGGCCCGCAAGCCTCCCGGCGGACCGGGAAAGCCGCACGCTGGGCTTCCAGCGAGCCGCGGCGGCCGTGGTCCGCGAATTGCCGGTCAACGATCTCTCCGTGCTCGCGGCTTATGCCCGCGGCGTCAACTCTTTCCTGGAATCGCATCGCGGTAACCTGCCCCTAGAATTTCGGCTGCTCCGTTACCAGCCCCGGCCCTGGACGCCGTCCGATTCCATCCTCGTGGCCATGCAGATGTTCCGAACGTTGAGTACTTCCTGGAAAGACGACCTGCTGAAATGGTCCTTACTCAGCCGGGCGCCGGCCCAAAAGGTTGAAGCGCTGCTGCCGGTTCGCTCGGGCCGGGAGTTCTCCCCCGGCTCCAACGCCTGGGCCGTCTCAGGCGCGCACACCACGAGCGGCAAGCCACTCTTCGCCAACGATCCACACCTCGACTACTCCATTCCCTGTATCTGGTACACCGTACACTTGAAGGCTCCCGGTTTCAACGTGATCGGGGTGAGCATTCCGGGTCTGCCCGGGGTCATCATCGGCCACAACGACCGCATCGCCTGGGGCGCCACCAATCTGCACTTCGACGTGCAGGATCTCTATATGGTCCAAACCGTCGAGCGCCGTGAGCAAGAGGTGATCCGCGTCCGGGGCCAGGCCGATGACCTGCTGCCGGTTGAACTTACCCCCCACGGCCCGGTGATCGCTGAAAGTCAGAAGCAGAAATTCGCCTTGCGCTGGACCGCTATGGATTCTGCCTCGTGGCAATATCCCTTCCTGGAAATGGACAGGGCCGGCAACTGGCAGGGGTTTCGCGCCGCCCTGGCCCGCTATAGGGGACCGGCGCAGAACTGGGTCTACGCCGACGTGGACGGCAACATTGGTTACCAGGCGGCGGGCCGGCTCCCCATCCGGAAAGGATTTGACGGGAGCGTGCCCGTGCCTTCCGACGGGCGCTTCGAGTGGCAGGGCTACATCCCCTTTGAAGAATTGCCCCGGGCTTACAATCCCGGCTCCGGCATCATCGTCACCGCCAACCAGAACCCGTTCCCGCCGGATTATCCCTATACGGTCAACGGCAATTTCGCCCCGCACTTCCGCGCCAACCGCATCCAGGAGCTTTTGGAAAAAGCCCGGCGCTTCGAGGCCGCCGACTTCCTGCACATCCAGACCGACGTGTATTCCGCCTTTGGCCACGCCTTCGCCCAAGAACTGCTGGCTTCCCTCGAACGGCGCAAACCGGCGGAGCCAGGACTGGCTTCCGTCGCGGCCGAATTGCGCGGCTGGGACGGGCAGTTTCGCCGGGAGCAGCGCGCGCCGGTGGTGGTGACCGCCGCTTACAACCGCTTCCTGCACCGCCTGGTGGAGGGGATCGCCGGCGATATGGCCGGTCTGTATACATCCCAAATGGGTACAGTCGTTGTCGAGCAGGTGCTTTCCACGCGCCCGCCCGGCTGGATCGGGGATTACGACGAATTACTCCTCACCAGCCTGCGCGACAGTGTTCAGGAACTCGGGCGTACGCCCGGCGGGTCGCTTACCTGGGGGCAGTATCTCGAGACCACCCTCGCTCATCCCATCGGGCACCGGATTCCCCTGCTGCGCCGCTGGTTCGACATCGGCCCGTTTCCTCAAGCCGGCGCCACCACCACCATCAAGCAGACGACCAAGCGCATGGGGCCGTCGATGCGCCTGATCGTGGACCTGGCCGACCAGGATCGGTCTCTCCACAACATCACCACCGGCGAGTCCGGCCAGCCCTTTTCCCGGCATTACAAAGACCAATGGCCCGCTTACTTCGAGGGCCGCAGCTTTCCCCTTCCCTTCAAGTCCCCCCAGATTGTCGAGCGGCTGACCTTCGTCCCGAGCCGCTGAGACAAAGCCGGCTTTTGGCGGTGCGGCAGGTCTTCCCTACAGCGACAGAAAATTTTGCAGGATGCTCTTGCCAACCTCGGTCAGCACCGACTCGGGGTGGAACTGCACACCTTCTGCGAGAAAGCGTTTGTGCCGCAGTCCCATAATGACGCCGTCGGGCGTACCGGCCGAAATCTCCAACTCTTTCGGCAGTGAGTCCCGCTCCACAATCAGCGAATGATAACGCGTCGCGGTGAAGTCCTGCGGGACGCCGGAAAAGATGGTCTTGCCGTCGTGGTGGATCTGGCTGGTCTTGCCATGCATCAAGTAGGGAGCGCGGACCACCCGGCCTCCGAAAGCTTCTCCGATCGCCTGGTGCCCCAGGCACACGCCCAGAATGGGCACACGCCCTGCCAGCCGGCGAATGAGCGGTACCGAGATGCCTGCCTCGCGCGGCGTGCAGGGGCCCGGCGAAATGACGATGCGATCGGGCCGCAGGCGTTCCACCTCGTTCACCGTGAGGGCGTCGTTGCGCCGCACCTCCAGGTCAGCCCCCAGCTCGCCCAGATATTGCACCAGGTTGTAGGTGAACGAGTCGTAATTATCAATTACCAGAACCACGTTCCATCCTCAAAACAACCTCTCCCTTACGGTCGCAGCTCGGTGCTGGCCACTTCAACAGCACGCAACAAAGCCTTCGCCTTGCTCAACGTCTCCTCGTACTCGCGCTCTGGAACCGAATCGGCCACAATCCCGGCTCCCACCTGGATGTGGGCCCTGCGGCCACGCACGACCATCGTCCGGATGGCGATGCAGGAATTCAGGTTGCCGGAAAAATCCAGGTACAGGATGCAGCCGGCGTAGACGCCCCGGCGAGCCGGCTCCAGCTCGGCGATGATCTCCATGGCCCGCACCTTCGGCGCTCCCGACACGGTCCCCGCCGGGAAGCATGCCATCAACGTGTCAAAGGCATCCGCGTCCGGGCGGAGGCGGCCCACGATGCTCGAGACGATGTGGATCACGTGGGAGTAGCGCTCCAGGACCATCAGGTCCTTCACCTTCACGGTGGAGTATTCGCACACCCGCCCCAGGTCGTTGCGGCCCAGGTCCACCAGCATGATGTGCTCGGCGCGCTCCTTCTCGTCGGCCAGCAGGCGGCGGCCGATCTCCTCATCCTCAGCTTCACTCGCTCCCCGAGGGTGGGTGCCGGCGATGGGCCGGTACTCC
>JACQDG010000346.1 GCA_016201185.1 Acidobacteriota bacterium
CGTCTGGACCGACGAGGACTATTCCTTCGCCGAATCGAAGCCTGAGCGGCTACTGTTGGCGGCGCTGGATTACTCGCTGGAACGGCTAGTGGTGTTCGTGGCCGCGCACCCGCCGCGCAGCATCTTCCGCACCATCGCCGGCCGGCTCGGCAAGAAGATCATCTACATTCCCATCGGCCAGCTCTCGCCGGTGGCGCTGAAAAAGATCCGCGTCTTCCACGTGCTCGACGGCCACGACCGTAGGGAAATCGCCAGGGAGTACGTCTGGTAGAAGGTTCTTAGGCTGCCGATAGCCGGGCTACGCCAGCACCTTCTTGACCACGTTGCCGCGCACCCCGGTGAGCCGCTGGTTGAGGCCCTGATAGAAGTAAGTCAGCCTGGTGTGGTCCAGGCCCATGAGGTGCAGGATCGTGGCGTGGAGGTCGGAGACGTGGCAAGGCTCCTCCACGGCCTTGAAGCCTAGCTCGTCGGTCGAGCCGATCGCCTGGCCTCCTTTGACGCCTGCGCCGGCCAGCCACATGCTGAAGCCGTACCAATTATGATCGCGGCCGGGCTTGCCCACGCCTTCGCTCGTTGGGGTGCGGCCGAATTCGCCTCCCCAGATCAACAGTGTTTCATCCCATAGGCCAGTCCTCTTCAGGTCGGCCATCAGGGCGGCGATGGGCTGGTCGGTCTCGCCGGCGTGGGTCTTGTGATTGGTGATACAGTCAGTGTGGCCGTCCCAGGTATCCTCGATGTGGCCGCCGCCGGAATAAAGCTGCACGAAGCGCACGCCCTTCTCGAGCAGCCGGCGCGTGATGAGGCACTTGCTGCCGAAATCCGATGTCCGCTTATCGTCGAGGCCGTACATCTCCCTGGTCTTCACGTCTTCCTTGCCCAGGTCGACCACCTCGGCGGCGGTCGTTTGCATGCGGTAAGCGAGCTCGTAGGAATGGATGCGGGCCACCAGTTCCGAATCGCCGGGCCGCGTTTCCAGGTGCTCGCGGTTCAGCCGCTCGAGCAGATCAAGCGAGTGCCGCTGGGTGCGCTCGCTGGCGCCGGCCGGCGTAGCCAGATCGAGCAACGGTGCGCCGGTGGAGCGAAAGAGCGTCCCCTGGTAAGCCGCGGGCATGTAACCCGCCGTCCAGTTGGAGGGGCCGCTGATCGGCCCGCCGCGCGGGTCGGTCATGACCACGAAGCTCGGCAGGCTCTCGTTCATCGTACCCAGGCCGTAGCTGAGCCAGGCGCCGATGCTCGGCTTGCCGATAATCACGCTGCCGGTGTTCATCTGCAGGCAGCCGGAGGCGTGGGCCGCCGTGTCGGTGTGCATGGAGCGGATGACGCAGAGGTCGTCGGCAAATTTCGCCGTGCGGGGAAACAGGCTGCTGATCTCTAACCCGCTCTGCCCATGTTTCTTGAACTCGAAGGGCGTCTGCATCAAGTGGCCGACCGGCCGGCCATTCGAGCCGACCGTTAGGTTTCCTTGATACGGTTGGCCGTCAAACTTGGAGAGCTCCGGCTTGTAATCGAAGGTGTCGATGTGGCTGGGCGCGCCGTTCATGAATAGGAAGACAGCGTGCTTGGCCTTGGCCTGGAAGTGTGGGGGTTTGGCGGCCAGCAGGCCTGGAGCACCTTTCGTGGTTTCGGCTGCGAACGCGCCGTCCCTTGTCAGCAGATCAATTAGCGCCAGGCCGGCAAAACCACCGCCCACTTGCCAGAGGAACTCCCGGCGCGTGCGGCCGCAGGGCGTTGGATTAGGTATGTAGCGGTTCATCGTTTCAGTCCGTGTAGACCAACTCGTTCAAGTTGAAAATCACCCGGCACAGCTCGTGGAGCGGCTCGGTCCGCAGAAACTCCAGCATGCTTTTCCGCTCGGCGGGCGTCGGCGGGCGGCTGAGGGCCAGGAGGTAGGCCCGCTCGATCTGCTTCTCCGGGTCGGGGCCGGCCTCCCTTTCCAGCCGGCTGGCCAGGTGGCGGGCCTGGCGGTTGACAAAATCACCGTTGAACAGCGTCAGGGCCTGCGGCGCCACGCTGGTGACGGCCCGCTTGCCCGAGGTCTTCGTGGTGTCGCACAGATCGAGCACCTCGAGCATGGGCACGATCATCGAGCGTTTCAGGAAGGCGTAGATCGTGCGCCGCGAAGCTTCCCGCTCCTCGGAATTCTTCCAGATCTTGTCCGGATCGCTGTTGCCCGCCAGGGCCGCTTCCGGAATGAACGGATACATGCTCGGGCCATACATCTGCGGATTTAGCTGTCCGCTCACGGCCAGCATGGAATCGCGAATGGCCTCTACCTCTAGCCGGGTATAGGGCACGCGCCACAGCAACCGGTCCTCCGGGTCTTCGGCGCCGTAAACAGAATTCCAGGCCTTACTCATGCGGTAGGTATTGCTGGTCATGATCAGGCGGTGCAGCTTCTTAATGGACCAGCCTTCATCGACAAACCAGCTGGCCAGCCAGTCGAGCAGCTCGGGATGGGTGGGTTCCTCGCCCATCATGCCGAAGTCGCTCGGCGTCCGCACCAGCCCTTCGCCGAAATGATATTGCCAGATGCGGTTCACCAGCACCCGCGCCGTCAGCGGATGGTCGGGGCTGGTGATCCAGCGGGCCAGGGTCAAACGACGCTGGCTGGTGTAAGACGGCGGCGGAAACTGCGGCTGGTAGGAGACCAGCACCGCCGGCACCCCCGGCTGGACCTCCGGGCCCGGCTGCGCCGCCTTGCCCCGGATCAGCAAGTGGGTCTGGGGAGGATGGGGGGACGGCTCGTGCAAAAAGTAAGCACGGGGCAGATCCGGCGTCGCTTCCTTCAGCCCGGCGATTCTCTGCTCGGGCGCGGCAATCTCTTTTCGGATGTCGGCGGGCAACGCCTCATCGATCTCCTGCTCGAGCTCTTTGGCGTGATCGGCAATGAGCTTCCGCTGGTTGTCGTCCCGCTTTTTCGGGTCGGTGAGGAAGGCCCGCACAACGTCAGCCGCCAGCTTGCTGCGGCCGGAATTTAGAAATTCCGTGCGGAAGGCGTCCCGCAGTTCCTTAATCTGCTTTTCGAGCGGCTCGATCTGCCGATCCCGGGCCGCCAGCGCCTCGAGCTCCACCCTAGTCCCCACCGGCAGGTCCAATTCCGTGCGGCCATTGCGGGGCCGCTCGAGCCCGTTGAAAATCGCCACCATGCTGTAGTAGTCGCTGGCCAGAAGCGGATCGAATTTGTGGTTATGGCAGCGGGCGCAACCCAGCGTGAGCCCGAGAAAAACCTGAGACGTAGTGCTCACGATGTCGTCGAGCTGATCGAAGCGGTCCACTTGCGGATCGGCCGGCTCATCGTCCCAGGGGCCCAAACGGTAATAGCCCAGGGCTGTGAGGGAGTCGGCCGTGATCTCTGCCAGTTCGTCGCCCGCCAATTGTTCCAATACAAGACGGTCAAAGGGCTTGTCATCGTTGAAAGAGCGGATAACGTAATCGCGGTAGCGCCAAGCGTTGGGCTTGGTGGCGTCGCGCTCGTAGCCGTTGGTCTCGGCATAGCGCACCAGGTCGAGCCAGCGCCGCGCCCAGCGCTCGCCGTACGAGGGCCGGGCCAGCAGGTTGTCGACGAGCCGGTCGATACTGGTGGGCGAGGGATCTTTCAGAAATTCCTCGCGCTCGGCCAGGGTGGGCGGCAGGCCGATCAGGTCGAGGTAAATGCGGCGCAACAGAGCCTGCGGGGCGGCAGGCGGCGAAGGCTTCCAACCCTTTGCCTCCAGCTTCGCCAGCACGAAGGCGTCAATCGGATTGCGCGCCCAGGCCGCGTTTTTTACGGAGGGAATGACGAGACGCGCCGGAGGCTTGAAAGCCCAATAATCGACGGCGCGGCGCGGAGCTGCCATCGGCTGCGCCGCCGTCTGTGCAGCCGGCTCTTCTCCGTAGGAAGCGCCCTGGTCGATCCAGGCCCGTAGCAGGCCGATTTCAGCCGCCGTCAGCCGCGGCCCGCTGGGCGGCATGACCACATCCGGGTCCAGCCCCGCCACGTACTTAATCATCAGGCTGTCCGCGCTCTTCCCGGGAAGGATGGCGGCAACGCCAGACTCGCCGCCCTTCGAGGCTTCGGCTTTGCGATCCAGCCGGAGTTTATGAAGCTGGAGCTGGGGCCCGTGGCAAGGGAAGCAGCGGGAGGCCAGAATCGGCCGGATGTCGCGGGCGAAATCGACGGTTGTGTTGACAGGCGGCGGCAGTTCTTTTGCCACCTGCGCTTGC
Organism: Acidobacteriota bacterium; assembly: GCA_016201185.1. GTDB lineage: Bacteria > Acidobacteriota > Terriglobia > Bryobacterales > JACQDG01 > JACQDG01. Next base: position 4,204 of record JACQDG010000346.1, read on the forward strand.
GCGGCAACAGCCACGAAGGACAGCCCGATCCCCAGCGCTCGAATCATCCAGCTCCTCCGAGCGACAGCTGTAGAGTTAGGGTAGCGTCGGAGACCCGGAGAGGTCAATCTCCCTCCCCCGCCCCGATTCGCGCGCGCGGTGATATGCCAGCCCGGCCGCCGCCACGTCCTCGACAGCCATGCCGAGGGATTTGAAGATGGTGATATCATCTTCCGCCATGCGGCCCGGCGCCACCCCAGCGGTGACTTCGCCCAGCTCGGCCACAATGTGGGCCGGCGTGAAATAGCCTTCGTCAATTCCCTGGACGATATCGCCCGCTTCTTTCAGGGCGGCGGCCCGGGAATCGACAACCAGGCGAGCCCGGGTCACCAGGGCCGGATCCATCTCCCGCTGGTACGGCTTATAAGCGCCGATAGAGATCACGTGCGCGCCAGGCTTCACCCATTCGTTCCGAATCACCGGCGTGTTGGAGGAGGTGGCCAGCAGAATTACGTCGGCGCCACGAACCGCCTCCTCGGCGCCGGCTGACGCCTGGACCGGAGTTTCGCAGAGAGATGCAGCGTCGTCGACGAACCTGGCCAGATGGCTGGGCGTGGGGCTCCAGGACCGGACCTGGCGGAAGCGCCGCGCGTGAGCCAGGGCCTCCAGGTGGCTGCGCGCCTCGACGCCCGAGCCGAGGATCGCCAGTACCGAAGCGTCCGCCTGCGCCAGATGGCGGACCGAGACCGCGGAGACCGCCGCCGTGCGCAACGCAGTTAGAGTTCCTCCTTCCAGGATGGCGGCCAGCGCCCCCGTTTCCGGATCAAGCAGCAAAACCGTAGCGTAGTGAGTGGGCAGGCCGAGCTGTGCGTTAGAGTTGAAAACCGTGACCAGCTTCGCCCCAAGGGCGGCCGGCGTTTCCAGATAAGCCGGCATTACCCCAAGCCAGGCGCGCTCGGGACCGATTTCCAGCGCCGTCCGCAACGGCTGGTGCACCCGGCCGGCCGAAAAGGCCTCCAGGGCCCGCTCCAGGGCATCGATCAGATCCGGCCATGACAGCAGAGCCCGCAGGTCCGCCCCTGTCAGCAGCAAAGGCATGATGCGGTCCCGATCAAGATCCCGCCGCCCGGCCGGCCTGCGAACGCCGGAAGAGCCAGTAGACGGGCAAGCCAAGCAGCAGGATTACGAGCCCTGGCCAAGTGGTGGAGGCTCGATAGGCAAAAAGAACACACAGGATGGTGGCCCCACCCGCGATGTACAGCGCCGGCACCACTGGATAGCCAAAGGCCCGGTACGGCCGTTCGGCATCCGGCCTTGTGTGACGCAAGCGGAAGATAGCGGCAATCGTCAGAATGTAAAAGATCAGGTTTCCTGAAATGAGGTATTCGAGTAAATTGCCGTACAGATTCCCATACTGGCCGGTGGCAGGGTCGTAGACCCTGGGGAGCACCAGCGCCGCGGCCCACAGGCCTTCGGCCACCAGCGCCCATCCCGGAACTTTCGCCTGGTTCAGGCGGCCCGCAGGCGCAAAGAACAAGCCGTCGCGCGCCATGGCAAAGCCGACGCGCGCGCCGGCCAGAATCAGCCCGTTCATGCAGCCGAAGGCGGATACCATGATCACCATGGCCATCAGGATGGCGCCAGCTCCGGGAAACACCACTTGCAGCATGGCGGTGGCCACCCGGTCGGCCGGAACGCGCTGGATGGCCTCCAGCGGAAGAGTGGCCAGATAGCCGACATTGGCCAACAGGTACAGCGAGATGACGATCAGGGTGCCCAAGGCCAGCGACAGGGGAATATTGCGGCGGGGGTTTATGACCTCTCCGGCTGTGAAAGTGATGTTGTTCCAGGCGTCGGCGGAGAACAGCGAGCCGGTCTGGGAGATGCAGATCGCCACAAAAAGGCCGAACAGCATGGAAGCGTCCAGGCCCGGTGCGATCGGATCGTAGCCGCGCGCTGTCCACAAATTGCCAAAGTTGGCCCCGGCGGCCCTGGCGCTCCACCCCAGAAGGAGGCCTATGACGACGAGCGCGAGGAGGCCGCCCGTTTTGGCGGTGGTGAAAATGTTTTGGACGATCTTGCCGTAGTGCAGGCCGCGGGTGTTGGTCCAGGTGAGCAGGGCGATGACCACGATGCCGAGGAGTTGCGCTGTCGAGAGCGAAACGGCATAGCCACTGGAAAGATGAATCGGCGGGATCAGGTAGCGGTCCTCGGCGATCCCGGGTGCGAGCTGCCCGAAATAGCGGGCGAAACCGACGGCCACAGCCGCGATGGTGCCGGTCTGGATCACCAGGAAAAGGGTCCAGCCGTAAAGGAAGGCCCAGAGAGGAGAGAAAGCCTCGCGCAGGTAGACGTACTGCCCTCCGGCGCGCGGCATCATTGAGGCCAGTTCGCCGTAGGAGAGCGCCCCGGCGATTGTCAGGACCCCGGTGAGCACCCAGGCCATCAGCAGCCAGCCCGGGCTGCCGATTTCCCGCGCCATCTCCGATGACACGATGAAGATCCCCGTGCCGATCATCGACCCGATCACGATCATGGTCGAATCGTAAAGTCCCAGCTCGCGGACAAATTCCGTGTCGTACGCTACCGAGGTCTTGGTCGAGGCACCTTCGCTGGCTTCCGCCATAGTTTTATTCGCGTCAATTCGGGTTCATTCGCGGCCCTTTCAAAATCCTACGACGTAAACAGGTTCCGCAGCACAAACATCACATTGGCCGGGCGCTCCGCCAGCCGTCGCATATACCAGGGAAACCAGTATGAGCCGTAGGCAAGCAGCACGTGGGATTGGTAGCCGTCGCGCGCCAGCCGGAGCTGCTCGGCGCGCTGGATGCCGTAAAGCATCTGGAACTCGAACTCCTCTTTGCCCAGCCTCTGCGAGGCCGCATATTGTTCGACGCGGCGGATGAGCGCGAGATCATGGGTGGCGATGCCCGCCCGCACCCCGGCGCGGCGGGCCTCCGGGCTCAAAAGCTTCTTCGCCAGATCGAAGAAATTCTCGTCCACATCCTTCTTGCGGGGAAAGGCGCGGTCGGGCGGCTCGCGGTAGGCGCCCTTCACCAGGCGGATCGCCGAGCCCGTGGGTATCAAAGAACCTAGATCGTCAGCGGTGCGGTACAGATAAGCTTGCAGGCAGACGCCCACGTTCGGGTACGCGGCCTTGGCGCGCCGAAACAGCTCCAGGGTCCGATCCACGTACTCGCTCGCTTCCATGTCGATCCAGACCACGCTTTCGGTTCCGGCTTTGACGATGATCCGCTCCAAATGGACATAGCAGATCCCGCCGCCAAGGTCCAGGCCGAGCTGGGTCAGCTTGACGGAAAGCTCCGTCATAAGGCCCAGTTCGCGGATGCGATCGAGCGCGCCGAGGTAGTGCTCGGCGACTGCGGCGGCTTCCGACTCTTCGGTGATGTTCTCACCCAGCTTGGTGAATATCGTGCGGAGGCCTTTCCGCTCCAGCTCGCGGGCGGCTGCGAGGGCGTCTTCCAGCTCTTCGCCCGGCATGAAGCGCGAAACAGCACGCCGCACGAATCTGTATCGCGTCGCCCGCTCGCGCAACCAGCGACTCTGGGAGCCGGCGAGAAGAAGGCTGCGTGAAATGCTCATGGCCCTGCGCCCCGGCCCGGGAAAATATGCGGGAGATGGTGCATTCGGAGCCTATTGTAATATGAAGAAATGTCTGCCATACGTCTCGCTCCATCGGCCGAGCGCGTTCCTTACTCCCGCATTCGCGAGCTGGCGGAGATCGCCATGACGATGGACGGCGTGCTGAAGCTCTATTTCGGAGAATCGAACCTGCCCACGCCGCAGTTCATCAAGGACGCCGCCGCGCAGGCACTCGCCGACGGCCACACTTTTTACACCTCCAACGCCGGCTATCCCAGCCTGCGGCGGGCGATTGCGGAAAAGTACCGGGAGCTGCACGGGGTGGAACTGGACACAGAAGAGATCGTGGTAACCGCCTCCGGCGTGCAGGCGTTGAACGCCGGCATTCGCTGCGTGCTCGATCCGGGCGATGAGGCCATCGTGTTGACCCCGGCCTGGCCCAATGCTTCAGCGATCGTGACGATGTGCTCGGCCACGCCCCGCGAGATTCCTCTCTGCCTGGCCGGGGACCGCTACGTCATCGACTTCGCCGCGGTCGAGTCGGCTATCGGCCCGCAGACGCGCCTGCTGGTCTACACGTCACCCTCCAACCCGCTGGGGTGGACAACCACAGGGCAGGATCAGGAACGCCTGTTAGACTTGTGCCGCCGCCGCGGCTTGTGGCTGATGGCCGATGAAGTTTACGAGCGGCTTTACTATGGGGGGCCGGTGGCGCCTTCCATCCTGCGCCGCTGCACGCGTGACGACGCCGTGATGGTGCCGCAGTCCTTCTCCAAAAGCTATTGCATGACCGGGTGGCGGCTGGGGTGGTTGGTGGCACGGCGGGACCTTGCCCGCCAAGCCGCTCAATTGAACGAATTCATCGTCTCCCACGCTCCGGCGATGACGCAGAAGGCAGGCGAGATCGCGTTGCGGGACGGGGAAACGGGCGTGGCCGAAATGGTCGCGCGGCTGAGGGAGAATCGCGATTATGCGCTTTCGGTACTCCGCCAGGTCCCCGGCGCCACGGTCCCCTGCCCTGACGGAGCCTTCTATCTGTTCCCCCGCATTGACGGCCTGCGCGACTCGTTTGAGTTTTGCCGCCGGCTGCTCGTGCAAAAGAGGGTGGGGCTGGCTCCGGGCGTGGCCTTTGGGGCCGGCGGCGAGGGCTCGATCCGCATCTGCTACGCCGCCGACCGCACCGTGCTGGGGCCCGCCATGGAGCGTCTGGCGGATTTCTTGCGGGCGCGGCCGGCGTGCTAGAATGCATCCAGAGGCTCGCCATGGCCGCAGCAATCAGGCCCCTTACGTGGGACGACATCAAGGAGTGGCCGGAGTATCATGGCCGCACCGAGATCGTGAATGGAGAGCTTGTCATGTCGCCCATGCCTTCGCTGCATCATCAGGACATATGCATGCGCGTCGGCACGGCCGTCCTGGCGTTTGTCCAGCAGCATGGTCTTGGTAAGTTCTATCTCCTTCCGGTGCATGTGATTCTCAGCGAGCGGGTCCACTACGAGCCCGACCTTTGCTTCATCTCGAAGGAACGCCTGCACATCCTGGAAGATCCCGTGGTGAAAGGCCCGCACGACCTGATCATCGAGGTCATCTCAGAGTCAAATCGCACCCATGACACGGTTGTCAAGTTCCGCGATTACGAGCGATTCGGCGTGCGGGAATACTGGCTGGTGGATCCCCGGGAAGAGCATATTGGCAGCTATGCCCTGGAGGCCGGTCACTACGTATTGCTGGGAATCTCCGGGCGGGGAGACACGATTCACTCCCGTCTTTTCGAAGGGCTCGACCTCGACCCTGCCTCGATTGTCTGATCCCTGTTATCTTCCCCGAACCATGGCCGAGAATGCCCCGTAAGCTTCCGGCGCGCGGGCATTCATCCATTGAATCAAGGCAGTCGCCACCGTCTCCGTGTTCTTACCGGCGTTCGGGTTCTTGAAGGCTTCGCGGAAGTGGGGCACCAGGTCCCGCACCCGCTCCCAGAAGAACAAGATTTCGCCGCCGCTCTGGAAAAAGAGCTCCTGATTCAACACGCCGCTGGTGATAAACGAAGCGACCATTTCCCAGTAGCTGGCCACCATGCGGTAGAAAGCGTTGGCCTCCGAACCGGGCGGGCAGAGGGCGTTGAACTCTTCCATGGTTCGAGCCTTGAACGATTTCGAAAACCAGTCGCGGGCCTGGCGCAGCTTCTCCTCCCGCCGCAGCTCGAACAGTCGCAGAATCAGGTTGACGTCTTCATAGGTCGCACGAGGTTCCATCGTTTCTTTCTCCTTTGTCGGTAGGAATTATTCCCATTCAATGGTCGAAGGCGGCTTGTTGGAGATGTCGAAAAGCACGGCGTCGATGCCTTCCACCTCGGCGAGCCGATCCGCGAGCTCGCTGAGCTGCGGAGGTGGAATGTGCACCACCTCGGCCGTCATGCCGTCGACGGAGGAGATGGGCCGAAGGGCCACCGTCTCTCCTCCCTGTCGCGAGAAAGGCAGCAGCACCACGGGGCACTGCCAGATCAGGTCGTACAGAAACTGCTCGTGCAGGAAGCGGGTGACGACATCGTCCACCTGCTGGAGGAGGCGAATGCGACGCGGGGTCAGCGTCGCCCGCCGGATGCTCCACCGCGCGGGATCGAGCGCCCTCGGTCGCAGCGCCACCGCGACGCGGTTGGTGTGGCGGAAGGTATTCGTAATGCGGGTGGTCAACTCCTCCAGCGCCGCGTGCCGGATGGGCGCCCCGTGGAGCACGGTCAGCTTGCCGTAGGTGCGGCAATCGCCCTGCACCCCCACGCTGTGCAGCGGCAGCAGAAACGCCCCGTACCCCCCCGCCCCTGCCACGGCCGAGATAGCCTCGTCCCACTCGGGGCTGAGGGGCCGGTCGCTGCAAATACAGCGGATGGCCAGGCCAGGCCCCGGGAAAGGATGCCGGCGAAGGATCTCGTCTGGCAGGCTGATGACGCGGCCCAGCTCGCGCACCTTGTCCTTGTAAAACTGGGCCAGCGGCTCGAGCACCCGCTTTTCCGCAAGAAGCTGTTGGATGCGGTCCACGCGGTTGTGGTGCGTTTTGATCAGGGCCGCGTCCCGGGTGCCGCCGGATTCGATTGTGTCGGGATAGATGGTTCCCTGCCCCAGCATCCATTCCCGGCTGCGATAGCGGCGGCTTGCCAAAATGTGGTCCTGAATGTCCACAAACAGGCGCCCAATGATCCGGCGCTTGGCCTCTGGGTCGGTCACGCCGCGCAGGGCTTGGAAAAACCGCTTTCGCGCATCGAAGACCTCGATGTCCTTAAACCCCAGGCGCGGGAAGCCGGCTCGAATCTCCCGCGTCTCGCCCAGCCGCATGAAGCCGGTGTCCACATAGATGCCGTGAACGCGGTCCGCCCCCAGCGCCCGCACGGTGAGCGTGGAAGCCACCGTGGAGTCCACGCCGCCGCTCAGGAAGAACAGCACGCGACGCGCCCCTACCTGCCGGCGGATGCGGGCCTCGACCTGCGCCACGCGGTCCACCGGATGCCAGTCGCCCCGGCACCCGCACACCTGGAACAGGAAATTCTTCAGGATTTCCACGCCGCGCGGCGTGTGCGTGACCTCGGGATGAAACTGCAAGCCGTAGTAGCGCCGGGCCTCGTCTCCCATGGCCGCGATCCCGCAGTCTCGCGTGGTCCCCAAGGTCCGGAAGCCGGGAGGCAGCGCGGTCACGTGGTCGCCGTGGCTCATCCAGATTCGTTCGTGGTTGTGCAGGCCGGCAAAAATGGAGTCCTTCGACTGGACAGTGAGCTCGGCGTGACCAAACTCGCGCGTGCGGCCCGGCACGACCTTCCCGTCGAGATGCTGCGCCATAAGCTGATGGCCGTAGCAGATGCCCAGGATCGGCGCGGCAGTGCGAAACAGGGCGGGATCGGGTTGTGGGCTGCTTTTTTCGAACACGCTGGCCGGTCCGCCGGAAATAATGATTCCCTTGCAGCTCCGGAGCCTGGAGGCTCTTGTCCCGAGCGGCCTTATCTCGGCATACACCCCGAGCTCGCGGACCTTTCTGGCGATCAGGTGGCAATATTGCCCGCCGGAATCGAGGACGACGATCTTCTCCATGGGTGGAAATTTCAGTATATCATCGGGGTGGGACGCCCCGGGAGCCACCATGCTTTCGCCGGCCATCATTCCAGAGCTTCGCAGAATCGTGGGCGAGCGCGCCGTGCTCCACCGGCCGGCAGACCTGATGCTGTACGAGTACGACGGAAGCGTGGACAAAGGGCAGCCGGACTGTGTCGTGCTGCCGGCCACCACGGAGCAAGTCGTGGCCATCGCCAGGCTGGCCCAAAAGCACAAGCTCCCGATCGTCGGGCGAGGCGCCGGAACGGGATTGAGCGGCGGCGCCATCGCGCGGGCTGGCGGCATCATGGTCGGCTTCGCCCGCATGAACCGCATCCTCGAGCTGGACCTGGAGAACGAGCGAGCCGTGGTCCAGCCGGGCGTGGTGAACCTGGATCTTACTTTGGCCGTGCAAGGGCAAGGCTACTTTTTCGCCCCGGATCCATCGAGCCAGCGGGCCTGCACCATCGGCGGCAACGTGTGCGAGAACGCCGGCGGGCCGCATACACTGGCCTATGGCGTCACGACCAATCACGTCTTAGGGCTGGAGGCAGTGCTGCCCGACGGAACCGTGATCGAGACCGGCGGCAAAGAACTGGACCGCGGCGGGCTCGACCTGGCGGGCCTGCTGACCGGCTCGGAGGGAACCATGGCGCTCATCACGAAGATCGTAGTCCGGCTGATGCGCGCCCCGGAGCTGGTGAAGACGCTGCTGGCGGTTTACGACGAGCCGGAGAACGCCGGCTCCACGGTCACCGACATCACCGCGCGCCAGATCACGCCCGTGGCTCTCGAGATGCTGGATGGAGTGATGCTGCGGATGGTCGAGGAAGCCACCCACGCCGGCTACCCCAGGGACGCCGGCGCGGTGCTGCTGATCGAACTGGAAGGCCTGCGGGAAACCGTGGAGGCGCAGGCGATCGAGATCGAGGAGGTCTGCCGGCTCAACGGCGCCCGGGAGGTCCGCACCGCCCGCACGGCGGGGGAGCGTGACCTGCTATGGAAGGGCCGCAAAAACGCCTTCGGCGCCATCGGCCGCGTCAGCCCCAGCTATTACGTCCAGGACGGCGTGGTCCCGCGCACGCGCATCGCCGAAACGCTGCGCTTTATTTACCGCGTTTCGGAAAAGCACGGCCTGACTATCAGCAATATTTTCCATGCCGGGGACGGCAACATGCACCCCATCATTTTGTTCGATTATCACCGGCGGGAGGAACTGGATCGCACCAAGCAGGCCGGGGCGGAGATTCTCGAGTTCTGCATCTCGGTGGGCGGATCGATCACCGGCGAGCACGGCGTGGGCATGGAAAAAAACGAAATGATGCCACTGCTATTTCCGCCCGCCAGCCTGGAGATGATGGCCCGGTTGAAAAACGTCTTTAACCCCGATAACCGGCTGAATCCCGGCAAGCTCCTGCCCACGGGCAAAGGCTGCCTGGAGATAAGACCCATGCCGTCCACCGGGGCGCGGATGGACTGGTAGGGCTACTCCTCAGAATACCGGCTGAGCATTCCCCGGGCTCGCTGGTCTCCCAGCGCTGACGCCTGCTCGGCATGCCGCCGGGCGGCAGCCATGTCGCCGCACACAACGTAAATCTCAGCCAGCGCCACGTGTGCCGGAACGAAAGCCGGGTCCAGGCGGACGGCTTCCAACAGCAGCCCCAAGGCCTCGTCCTTCTTCCACTGCATGCGGTACAGCAGGGCCAGGTTGTAATAGGGGCGGGGATTAGAAGGGTCGGCGGCGATGGCCGCCTGCTGCTCCTCGATCTCGCGGCGCGTCTGGGCGTCGAGGGCAGGGTCGATCAGCTCTTTACGGAAAAAGCCCATCGGGCGGGCTACTCGAAGCGCAGCGCTTCGATGGGATCGAGCTGGGCCGCTTTGCGGGCCGGATAGAATCCGAAGAAGATCCCGATGGCTACTGAAAACAGCACGGAAGTGCCCAGCGCCGTGGGCGACACCGCCGCCGGCCAGCGCAGCACCTGGGAAATGCCCAGAACCGCGCCGACCCCTGTCAGGATTCCCACTCCGCCCCCCAGCAGGCTGAGGATGACCGCTTCGGTCAGGAACTGGCGCATCACGTCGCCTTCGGTGGCGCCGATGGCCATCCGGATGCCGATCTCGCGGGTCCGCTCGGTCACGCTCACCAGCATAATATTCATGATTCCTACGCCGCCCACGATCAGCGAGACCGAAGCCACGCTGGCCAGCAGCAGGGTCATTACCTTGCCGGCGCTGTTGGCCACGTCTGCGAAATCAGCCAGGTTGCGCACGATGAAATCATCGTCCTGGCCGGGCCGGATCTTGTGCCGGTCCCGCAGGATGGACTCGATCTGCTGCTGGGCGGCGGCGGTGGCCTGCTGGCTGACAGCGGAAACAACGATGAAGTTCAGGTAATCGATCCCCGCCACCTTCTTCTGCACCGTGGTATAAGGGGCCACAATCACGTCATCCTGATCCTGACCCTGGGGCGACTGACCTTTGAAGGACAGCACCCCCACGACCTTCATGGGCAGGCTCTTGACCCGGATCGTCTTGCCGATGGGGTCCTCGTCCTTAAACAGGTTTTCGGCTATCGTCTGGCCGATGACACAGACGTCGGCGCTGCGTTCCACCTCCGCCTCGCCGAACGCTTCCCCAGCCGCGGTGGGCCACAGGCGAATCTCGAACCAGGAAGGCGCCACGCCCTGGACGCGCGTGGTCCAGTTGTTGTTCTGGTAAACCACCGGGGCGCTCGACCACACGCCCGGAGAAACCAACTGCACCAGCTTGACGTCCCGCTCTATCCCTCGAGCATCGGGCAGCGTCAGCCGCGAGGTGGCTCCACTGCCGGTGCGAACGCCGCCGACGTTCATGCTGCCGGCCATGACGAACAGCATGTTGGCTCCCATTTGGGAAATGGCCTGCTGCATCTGGTCGTTGGCGCCCTGGCTGAGGCCCACGGTGGCGATCACCGCCGCCACGCCGATGATGATGCCCAGCATGGTCAGCGCCGTCCGCATCTTGTTGCGGGCCAGGGCTCGCAGGGCGATCCTGATGATAGCTACAAAGTCCATGGGCCTATTTGACCACAGGGTCGGAGATTCCACAATGTAGGGCGTGACACAGTGGCCTCTGGTTACCGGTACCGGTGACGGTGATCCGGCAGCCCGGCATGTTAAATTAAGGTGTATGGCGCAGGTCAAAGAATCCCCTCAGAAGGCGGAGAAGGAGCCCCGCCCGCCGCTAAAGCTGTGGATCGCTCCGGTGGCATTGGGCTGGCTGGTTCCGGGGGGCGGGCATTTCTACTTGAAGCGCTGGAACCGGGGAGCCTTGCTGCTGTTGGCCATAGCCGGGATGTTCGTTTTCGGCCTTCTGATGCGGGGCAAGATGTTCGACCGCGTCGATGGCGACCTGTTCACAATGGCCCTCAACTACGGCGGCATGATCGGCGATATGGCCACCGGAGCCCTCTACTTCCTCACGACCTGGTTCGGCTATTCCCAGCCGGAACTCCCGGCCGCCGACCCCGACTACGGCACCAAGTTCCTGGTCTGCGCCGGGCTGCTCAACATCCTGGCCATGATTGACGCCTACGAAATCGCCGTGGGAAAAAAATCCTGATGTGATCCCGCTCGAAGGACCCGCCGCAGCCCCAGGCGGTCAAGCCACGGTTCCAGGAGCGGGCTCGCTCAATACCCTTGGTGATCCGCCTTTGTGCTGACTTTGCCGCCGAAATAACGATAGACACCGACAAAATAAGCGGTGGCCAGCGCCATCCCGATGGTCCACCAAACCAGGCCGATGCGAAGGCCGTACTCCCCCGCTTTCGCGTTATGGACGGTCAAGCTGTAGGATGGACTCGTGCTGGACGGAAGGACATAGGGATACAGGCCAAAAGCGACGCTGGCCAGCATCCCAAGTAAGTAGCCGCAAGAGGATAAGAAGGCCCGCCGATCGTCACGCTCTGTCATTGGTCTCGCCAGAAACCACTTTAGAGAAAATAGCGCCGCAAGGGCCAGCGCAGGGAAAATGTAGCCCCAGTAATGTGCAGCGAGATTTGCAGGCGCTTGCGGCTGAACACGGAATGTAGACCAAGTGACGACAGCGGTCAACGCCACGACACCCCACCAGACTTGCCGCGCGATTTGCCGCGCTCTCTGTTGCACGGCTCCGGTATTCTTGACCACGAGCCACAAAGCACCATGCTCGGTGAGGGCAAAGAAGGCCGCCAAGCCGATAAGAATCGTGTACCAGTCGAGGATGCCCGTCTCGCGGCCCAGACGAAAATCGGTCCAGAGCGGCTCGAAGAAATATCCGCTCGCATCAAGCGGAACTCCCCGCACCACGTTTCCCAAAGCCGCGCCGTAAAAAACAGCCAGCAAAAAGCTCGAAAGACAAAACAGAGCATCCCACAGCGGCGTCCACACCGGGCTCTGCACGTGGCCGCGAAACTCGATGGAGATTCCCCGCAGGATCAGGAGCCATAGAACGATCATCAGCGGCAGGTAAAAGCCGCTGAAGGCGGAAGCATACAGCGCCGGATAAGCAAAATAGAGCGTGCCGCCCGCCGCCAGCAGCCACACTTCATTACCGTCCCACACCGGGCCGATGCTGTTCAGCACCTGCCGCCGCTCGTCGTCCGACCGGGCGACGGTCAGGTGGACGATACCGACGCCCAGATCGAAGCCATCGAGCAAGACGTAGGTGGCGATCATCATCGCCACCAGACAGTACCAGATCGTTTCCATCCGGCTTGCTCCTCAGCTCTGTGCGCCGGGCTCGGGCCCTCGCTCAATTTCCCGGTAAACCAGAAAAAGGAAAAGAATGCCGAGAACGGTGTAAAGCCCCATGAACCCGATCATTGTGAACCAAGCGTTGCCGGCGGAGACCTGCGGAGAAACGCCGGCTGGTGTGCGCATCAGCCCATAAATGATCCACGGCTGCCGGCCGACTTCTGCACTGATCCAGCCCGCCGTATTGGCGATGTAAGGCAGCGGCAGGCAAAGCATCAGCGCCCAGAGCATCCCGCGGGAGCGGTAAAGCTTGCCCCTCCAGAGCAGATAGGCCGCGACCAGCATTACAGCCATGAAAATGGTGCCGAGCCCAACCATCACGTGATAACTGTAATACAGGAGCGGAATCCTATCGGGCCAGTCTTCGGGCGGGAAACTGTCCAGGCCCTTCACCTCGGCCTTCCAACGCCGATAAGTCAGGAAACTCAGCATGCGGGGAATGACGAGCGGATTATCGAGCCGCCTTTTTTCCTGGTCGGGCTGGCCGAGAATGGCCATGGGAGCGCCCTGCCTCGTTTCAAACAGACCTTCCATGGCGGCGAGCGTAGCGGGTTGGTAGAGAGCAACCAGGCGTCCCTGGGCGTCACCCAGCGGAAGAACTTGCAGGATCGTGGCCAGCACGCCCGGAATGACCCCTACGCGCAGGAACGTTCGGCCATAGGCTTCGTGCCAGCCGGAAAGCAAGTAAAAGGCGCCGATGCCTGCCATCACAAAACACGCGGTGATGACCGCTCCGTTCATGTTGTGCACGTATTGCCAAAGCGCCCATGTGTTGAACAAAAGGGCCCGCAAGCTGGAGAGCTGGATTTCCCTGTTTGGCCCCAGCGTATACCCCACCGGGTGCTGCATCCAGGCGTTAGTAGCGACGATCAAATAGCCCGAGAGCCACGACCCTAGAAAGACCATTAGCGCCGCGAACCAGTGGCCCTTCGGCCCGAGGCGCTTCTCACCGAATAAAAATAGTCCGAGAAAGGAAGATTCCAGAAAGAAGGAAAAGATGCCTTCCATGGCCAGCGTCTGCCCGATGACTCCGCCCGCGGCGCGGGAGAACTGGGCCCAGTTGGTGCCAAACTGGAACTCCATCGGGATGCCCGTTACCACGCCCAAGGCAAAATTGATGCCGAAGATCCGCGCCCAGAAGCGGGCCGCTTGATTGTAATGCTCGTTGCCGGTGCGCCAGGCCAGGGTCTTCAGGATCACCAGGAGCAGTGCGAGCCCCATGGTGAGTTGAGGGAAGATATAGTGGAATGTAACGGTGAACGCGAAATGCAGGCGATGAATGGCGACCGCGTCCAAACCAGTTCCTCCTCGAAGCCCCGCGTTGACGCCCGCGGCTTTATGCTCCAGACCGCACGCGTTGCTTCAGGTCCTCGTCGGTGTTTCGGCAACCATACGGTACAAGGCGGGCAGGAGCTTGCGACGCATCAAGTCGCCGGTGGCGCCCGGTACGACAAACAGATGTGGCTCAACCCTGGCTGGCATTTCTCCGTTAAACTTCTACACCTATCAGGCGCAGATCCTGCAGCAGCTGGACCGGATCATGAAAATGGATCGTGCGCATGCCGCAGCGCTGGGCGCATTCCACGTTCAGCGCCCGATCGTCGATGAACAGGCATTCTTCCGGAGTGCGGCCGGTGAGATGTAAGGCGAGCCGATATATCGCCTCATCCGGCTTTCGCACCCCCAAGTAGCAGGAACTGAAAAACACCATGAAATACGTCCGCAAGCCAAAATGGCTGATGCGATATTCATTCAGCTCCTGCGATTCATTGTTGAGCGTGGCAAGCAGGTACTTCCGGGAGCGCGCCAGACGATCCACGATGTTCAACGTCTCCGGGTCCGGCTTGGATTGGGCGAATAAGAATTCTTCAAACTGTTGTCTTGTGAAGGCCCGAGGCTCGTAGAAAACGGTTCGTTTCAGGTAGTCTTCCAGCCCAAGCTGCCCCTTCTCAAAAGCGGAAACAACCAGCTCGTGACGGTCCTCAAATTCTTCCCGATCGAGCCTGAATTGATCGATAGCCCGGCGCCTGGCGGCCCGATCCCAGCCGTTAGAGAGCAACACTCCCCCTACATCCCAGAACAGCGCCGTGGGCTCAAGCACCGAGCGCCTCAACCAGGCGTTCCAGCCCGCCGGCCACGTTCCGGCCGAGATCTACGGGCAGGATGCGACGGCCCAGTCCGTCCCGGCTCCGGCCGGCGTTTGAGTCCCTGTATGTATGCATTTGCCACCGCCTCATAATGAGCCAGCTTAAAGGATTCATCGCTCTTCACCTATTATAGGTGTGATAAGGGAGAGGAGGTTCATAGGGGGTGCGCGACATAAAAGTGGGACCGTAAGGGATGTAGTTGTTTCTGCTCAAGCGTCCGAACGTACCGCTACGCTCGGTTCAGAGCCGCGACTGTCAAG
>JACQDG010000347.1 GCA_016201185.1 Acidobacteriota bacterium
AGTTCGGTCGATTGTTCCATTTTCTTGGCATTCTGGTGTTGGTATACATGCTGCTGCAGACCGGTTCGCGGGCGGCGCTGCTGGGAACCTTGGCCGCTCTGTCGATACTTTGTCTGGTGCACGTTGATCGCAGAATTGCCGCAGTGTTTCTGGTGGCGGCCGTGTTTGTCAGTGCCAGGCTTTTGGCGGAGCCTGGGCTGCTGGCCAGAGTATCTAAACAATATCTATACAAGCACGAACAAGGCCAAGCTGATATTCTGCAGAGCCGCCTCCAACCGTGGAAAGCAGCCGAAAAGAACTTCCGGAAGAATCCTTGGTTGGGGCTCGGGTTCGGAATCACCAGCAAAGCCGAATCGGGATGGAGTTTGGAAATGCGCTCCACCGGCGCCATGGAGACGGGAAACGGCTATTTGAGCAGCCTGGTCCAGGTCGGCATTATAGGCTCCGCACCTCTATTTCTTGCACTGGCTCTTCTGTTAATCGGCGCCGGACGGTTTGCCTGGAAAGTGAGTGACCCTTGGTTCACCTCCATCTACGGTTCCACGCTGGCGCTGGCCATTAATGCCGCGTTTGAAGGCTGGTTGATTGCTCCCGGCAACTTCGTCGCGACTTACTTTTGGATGCAATGTTTCTTCCTCAACGCGCTGATTTGCCGATTTCGGCCCGCGACGGCACATTCCGTTTCGTTTCAGATCTCACAGACTGAAGGCCTTTGGGCTCGTGGCTAAAATTAGTAGTATGTAGCTGCAATTTTGTTGGTGCGGAGGGGTGTAGCAACGTGGCGCTGTTGACCTACTCTCTGACCTGGCTGCATAATACGCCGACTCCAAACCAAATGGAGTTTTTCCAAGAGCTTGGCAAGGAGCCCAGAGTTAAGCTGCGGGTGCTTCACTGTTCTTCACATTTTGACACACGCCCTTTCTCGCTAGGCAGCCCCTGGCTGGCGGAGCGAGACTTGAGTTTCCATCACGAAGTGCTCCGGGGCTTCAATCTTAGCAAACACCGCGACTTATATGTGAACCCCGGCATCATCAGCGCCGTCTCAAAAAGGTCGAAAGGCGAAGTGTGGCTTGTAGGCGGACATACGATCCCCACAGTTCAGATGGCAATGTGGGTGCTGAATTTTCACAAGGTTCCTTGGATCTTGGTGACCGAGCCGCCTAGCATGCGAAGCTCTTTTCGTGATTTCGTCCGAGACATTTTGCTAAGGCCCTTGCGAATGGGGGCGAAAGGCGCCATCGTCTATGGGTCCCGCCGCAGGGCGCAGTACTTCTCACGATTCTTTCCAGAAAACCGGATCTTCGTGACGCCTCAGTACCAAAACTTGTCGCCGTTGCTCGCAATCCAGCGGGACACTGGGTCTTTCCAGGAGGCCAAGAAAAGCGGTATCCGCTACTTCTATGCAGGGCGTCTCGAGTCGTTCTCAGGAGTAGACTTGCTTATACGAGCGTTCAACAGGCTGGCGCTGAAGTATGGCGACGTCGAACTGCAAATCCTGGGGGACGGCTCCCAGAAACCCTTCCTAGAGCGTCTGGTTTTGGGCAGTATCAAGTCTCGAGTGGTGTTTCATGGAGCCGTTCCGCGGGAAAGGGTGCCCCGTATGTTCGCGGGCGGGGACATTTTTGTGCATCCGAATCGCGGCCAGGGATGGGGCATGGTGGTAAACGAAGCATTGGCGGCCGGGATGCCCGTTATTGCAAGTAGGGCTGTCGGAGCAGCGGAGGAGTTGGTGCTGGACGGCGTGAACGGCTGGTTGCTTGAGCGCCCGGATGACGAGAACGGGTTCCTGGAGAAAATGGAGTTCTTTGCAGCTTCGAGGGCCTGTCTTCGCGAGTTTATCAGCAACGCTCGGAAGACGGCGAGCCGCATTAATTTGCAAAGCGGAGTCGCAGAGTTTCTAGGCATCCTGGATAGAATTCTCCAGCCGATTTGATCCTGCTTTATGAGAATCGCCATCAACGCCATTTCGGCCACCGCCGGGGGAGGGCGCACTTATTTGCTCAACCTGGCGAGGACGCTGCCCGAACTGGGCCCTCATGAGTATCGGGTATATGTCCCCACTGGCTCTTTAAACAAAGCTGCGGATCTTCCAGAGAACTTTGAAGTGCGCGGCAGTCGATGGGCCGAGAGCGGCTTCTTGGCGCGGCTGCTGTGGGAACAGTTTACGCTGCCCCGCCGGGTGAGGCGCTGGGGCGCCGACGTGCTGTTGTGCCTGGGTAATTTCTGCCCCCTGCGGCCCACAGTTCCCGTGCTGTTGCTGAGCCGCAATTCCTTGTATTTCGCTCCGGACTTCCTGGCTGATTTGTTGCAGAGAAAACACTACTGGTGGGCGGTCAAGTACCTGCTGATGCGCCGCTTTGCACTCTGGTCCACGCGGGCGGCCCGCCTGACCATCACGCCCACCAGGGCTATGGGGGAGCTGATCCGATCGGCGGCCCGAGGTCGAGCGCCTTGCCTGCGGGCCATGTGGCACGGGTTTGCTCCCTGGCCCTCCACCAACGGTCAGCCGGCGGATGCCCCGCCGCCACCCCCCTATCGGTTCTTGCTCGTCAGTCACTATAACTATTTCCGCAATTTCGAGACTGTATTTCGGGCCTTGGCAAGATTGCGAGCGGGGATGGGCCAAGTGCGCCTGATACTGACCACTGATCTGCGCCCTGGGCTGCGCCTGGGCGGTTACGACACAACACGAGCGTTCCGGCTGATGGAAGAACTGGGAATCCGCGATCTGGTGATTACCCTGGGCCCGGTCTCCTATGATGATCTGCCCGGCGTTTACGGATCTGCTCACGCCGTGATCTGCCCGGCTTATGCGGAATCTTTCAGTCACACTCTGGTGGAGGCGATGGCCTCCCCGGGACCCGGATGGCCTGGCCATTCAGTGCCAAAGGTTGATCGAGGACGAATCACTGCGCGCGCGTCTTCGGGCTGCAGGGAAGCAGCGGGCCGAGTGTTTCAGTTGGCGCCGGCACTTCGAAGAGTTGTTGGCGGCTGCCGCCGAGGTGGCTCGTCAATGAAAGCGGCGGTCTCTGTTCTGGTCCCCGTCAAGAATGAGGAAGCCAACATTGCTGCCTGCCTAGAGTCCCTCCGCTGGGCCGACGAAATTTTCGTCGTGGACTCGCAATCCACCGACGGCACGGTCCGTTTGGCCGAAGCAGCCGGGGCGCGAATCGTGCAGTTCCATTACGAGGGTGGGTTGAAGAAGAAGAATTGGTCGCTAGCCAATCTGCCCTTTCGCAATGAATGGGTGCTGATCATCGACGCCGACGAACGCGTCCCGCCCGAATTGGCCGAAGAGATCCAGGAATGCATCCGCCGGCCGGACGGCCCCGGCGGCTACTACCTGAACCGTCGCCTGATCTTCCTGCAACGCTGGATCCGGCACGCTGGGTGGTATCCGAGTTGGAACCTCCGCCTGTTCCGTCACCGGCTGGGCCGTTATGAGACCGTGGCGGTCGACGCGCCGCAAACCGGCGACAACGAGGTGCATGAGCACGTCGTGCTGCAGGGGCGCGTGGGGTACTTGCGCCACGACCTGGTCCACCACGATTACAAGAGCCTGTTTCATTTCATCGAGCGCCACAACCGCTACTCCGATTGGGATTCGGCCGTTTACCTGGAACTGCGCCGGCAGCCGATTCTCCAACGCGATCCGCTGCACGGCGCCTTGCGCCGCAAACGGCTGATGAAGCGAATCTGGGTCCGCTTGCCGTTCCGCGCCCTGCTGCGCTTTCTCTATATGTACGTGCTACGCGCAGGGTTTCTGGATGGGACCGCGGGGTGGCACTTCTGCCTGCTCAGCAGCATCCACGAATATCACATCGGGCTGAAGATGCGGGAGCGATTGAGGGAGAATGGACGCCAGCGTCGTCATTCCTACGCATAACAAGAAGAGGGAATTGGAGCGCTGCCTGGAAGCGGTCCTGGCCCAGCAGTTCAGCGGGGTTTTCGAGGTGCTGGTGTGCGATGACGGCTCGGACGACGGCACTGCGGAAATGCTGCGGGAATGGTGGAAGACCGAGCCGCGCCTCCAGTACCTGGCACAGACGCGCCGCGGGCCGGCGGCCGTCCGTAACCTCGGTATTCGCCACGCTCGCGGCCCGCTCATCGCCATGACTGACGACGACACCATACCCGATGCGCGCTGGCTCGATTGTTTGTGCGCCGCCGCGCAGAGACCCGGTGTGGTTGGTGTAGAGGGACGAGTAACGCCCGGGCGGTCGTTTGGCCCTTGCGAAACTGCCCCTTCCAACGAGGCGGGTGGCGTCTATTTGACCTGCAACGCGCTTTACCGCCGGGATGTCCTGGCCCGGGTCGGCGGATTCGATGAGCGATTTCCGTTTGCGGCGTTCGAGGATTGTGATTTGGCAGCCCGCATCCGTCAGCACGGCGCCATCGCCTGGTCGCCGGAGGCCGTGGTCACGCACCCGCCGCGCCGCAGTACCTGGAGAAGCACTCTCCAGCGGCTACGCCATTGGCCCTGGATCATGGTCACGGCGCGCCGCTATGGATACCTGGGCTGGCCAGGCTTTCCCACGCGCCGTCCGCGCGCCCGTGTGATCTGGAACTCGGTAGTGAAGTTGCCCGCCGGCCGGTTGCTTTCAGCTTTGCGGGCGATGCCGAACTATCCTGGCCAGGCCATCCACGCCGCCCTGTGGGCCGCATTGGAACCGTTGGCGGCCCTCTTCCGGGCCGTTCCGGAGGTGCTTCGGTGTGACCTGGATTCCGCTGCGTTGCAAATGGATTACCTGAAGCTGATTCCGCCATCCGCGAAGGTAGCGCTGGTAGTCGTGCACTATAAACAGCCCGAAATGCTGCTTCGATGCATCCGATCTTTCGGGCAGGTAGATTACCCGAACCTGAAAATGATCGTGGTGGAGAGCGCAGCCAAGGAGGAGCGACTGCTACCCTTGCGCACCGAATTGCCAGGGGTCGAATGGGTAGTCGCATCCGAAAACGTCGGTTATAGCGGCGGTAACAATCTGGGCATCAACCGGGCCCTCGATCACGGCTGCGAATACATTTTGTTGGCCAACGCCGATACGGAATGCATCGCGCCCGATTGCATCAGCCGGCTGGTGAGGTTCCTGGAGTTGAACCCGAAAGTGGCGCTTGCTGGTCCCCGTGTCTATCTCCGCGGGCGGGACCAGGTGCAGAACACCGTCCTCCGCTATCCTTCCCTGTGGCGCAATCTGGTGGACTGGTTCGGATTCCGGCTTTTGCCCCGGTTGTATGCACGTTCCGGGGAAGCCGTCCGGAGCGCCGAAATGCTCAACGGTGTTTGCGTGATGCTCCGCGCGGCCGCGATCCGCCAGGTGGGGGCCTTCGATCCGCAATTCTTCATGTACGTCGAGGACGCCGATCTAGGGCTGCGCCTGCGCAACGCCGGCTGGGAAATCGCCTACGTGCCCATCGATAGCATCATCCACCATCAGAAAGAGACCAGCTACGATCTGGAAGGCGAGGTGAGTTTGCTGGTGCGTCGCAATGCAGTCTACTTCTTGAAGAAGCACCGCCATCGAATGCAGGCCTGGGGACTGGCCGCCGCCAATCTTCTGCTGGCGCTGGCGAGAACGTGTGCCACCACTTCCATGGAAAAATTTCGTCGCCGTCTCGCATTTCTACAAGCCCTCTGGCGAGAATTGCGGGCCGTTCTGCAGGCCGCGTCCCCGGAGGCTCCTGGCGCGCGTTGACGCTCGTGAAGACCAAGAGTCCACGAAGTTTCCTTTCCGCCGTCTTCTGGAATGCCTTCTTGATGGCGGTCTTTTGGCCCCTGGGGATAGCCACGGCGGTCATCATCGGCCGCTGGCTGGGCCCGGCAGGGAAAGGGGAATATACGCTGGCCATCCTGGGCGGGACCCTTCTGTTCACCCTGCTGAATCTTGGAATTCCTTCTTCGATCTCGTACTTCCTTAGTGGTCAGCACGCCCCCGAGACCTCTCTGGTCAAGAGCGTCATTGTTCTGGCCGCGCTGCTGGCGGCAGCAGCCCTAGCTGTTGCCTTGCTCCTGGATCGTACGGGGTGGTGCGCTTACCTATTCGGGGTGGCGCGGCTATCCCCGACCGTTTGGGCCGTCATGGTGGGACTCCCGTTTTATTTTGTGGGGACCTTTCTGCAATTTGTCATTCTGGCGCAGGGCCATCGCGTGCTGTTCGCGGCGCTTCCTTCGGCGGGTGCGATCATCGTGTTTCTTTTCACTGGGATTTTTGTCTTGCTGGGGAAATTGACTCCGCTTTTCGCCGTCGGAGCCGTGGTGGCCTCGCAGGTTTTCACTGGTGGTGCTCTGCTTGTTTACGAGCAGTTGCGGGTCCATTGGTGGGGGGCTCCTTTGCTGACCCGCGGAATCTGGAAGGAGCTCGCCAGCTACTCTGTCGTCTCGCACGCTGGAAATATCCTTCAGTTTCTCGTGCAGCGAGTGGATGTCTTCATGGTAGGCGTCATGCTGGACGTCCGCGCAGTAGGCCTCTATTCGGTGGGTTACGGCGTGGCGGAATTGCTACTGCTGCTTCCTCAGCGTCTCGGGACACTCTACCTGCCTCGTATGGCGGCCCAGGACGGATCGATGGGAAAAGCCGAAGAAGTCAGGTTATCCTCTTCTCTGGTCTTTGTCGGGACCGTTATCGCCGCCGTGTTTCTTTCGCTCATTGCGCCGCTGGGGATCCGTCTGTTGTACGGGGAGGCATTTGCACCGTCGGTGGCGCCCTTTCTTCTCCTTTTGCCGGGCATCTGTGCTATGGCCACTTGCTGCATATTGGCCGCTTACCTTGCCGGTGTAGGCAAAGTGAAGATCAATACTGCGATAGCAGCCGTCGGGGTAGTGTCCAATGTCTTGCTCAATTTGGTTTTGATCCCCCGCTTTGGCATTTCTGGCGCGGCCATCGCTTCATCTTTGACTTACTGCACCGAAGCCTTCCTGTTCATTGCCGCTGCCTCGCGGGTCACAAGAGCCAGGCCCATTTCAATGCTCACCTCTGCTTCGCCTAGCTTGGTCGTCGGCGTCTTGAAGCGCGCGTTTCGATGACGCATCGCCGAACGAACGACTCGGAACTCAGTGACTGAATGCCCAGTAGCTCTCCTGGCAACATTGAACGTGTAATTCAGTTTTTGCAAGACCTGCGACCGCGGCGTGTGTTGGAGGTCGGTATCGGCCATGGCAAGTATGGGGTCTTGGTCCGCGAATACCTGGAACTGCCCTACGAGCGGTATACGAAGTCGGAATGGCAGTTGGAATTGATTGGCATTGAAGTCTTCGCAAAATACCGCAATCCTTTATGGGACTACGCCTACAACCAGGTGCTGGTGGAAGACGTCCGGAATGTGGACCTGGAGAGACTGGGCCGTTTCGACTGTTGCCTGCTGCTGGATGTCGTCGAGCATTTCGACCACGACGAAGGTCGATTCTTACTGGAGCGCCTGCTGAATTTATGCAAATGCGTGATTGTATCTACTCCCCTGAAGTTTGAGGAGCAGGGCGCCCAGTTTGACAATGAGCATGAACGGCATTGGAGCTTGTGGCGCCGGAAGGATTACCGTCCGTATTACTTCACGTACCGTAAATGCGGAAACTGCTCGGTAGTCGTGCTTTCGCGAAATCCCCTCAATCCCGTGCTCGGGCAGGACTCATCGGGATATCTGAAATTGCGCCAGTATTTGCTGAAGAGATTGCCCGGGCCAGCGATCAAGTCCATCTGTCTCGTAAAGTCGATCGGTCGTGGGATTCTAAGCGCCCTGCCCGGAGCGACCAAGAAGACAGCTCTATGAACCGGCCGCTGGCGATTTTTTCACCGGACCACATCGGGCTTGGTGTAGCCACTTTTGTCCGCCGGCACATGCGAGACCTGCTCCCCGGAGGCACGGCCGTAGTGGCCTTCGCCGCTTCCCCGGAATCGGGAGAACCGGAATGGGGAGTGGACGGTCCGATCCTGGACCTGGGCCGGATTATCGGCGGAAGGCTCAGGTGGCAACTGGCACACGCGGTGGCCAAACAGGTCGGCGTGAAACTGGACCGAGTAATGATAAAAAGGTTTCTAAAGCAGCACCAGGTCCAGGTAGTGATGGGGGAGTATTTGGATTTCTCCTTGCAGTGGTTGGGGATCGCTCAGGAGCTGGGAATACGGTTCTTCGCCCACGCGCACGGCTGTGATGTCGTAGATCGATTACGCGAGCCGAAATGGCGAACCGAATATTTGCGTTACAACCGAGCCGGGGGCATTATCAGCAACAGTCAAGCCAACCGCGACGAGCTTGTCGCTCTGGGCTTGGCGCCCTCGAAGATTCATGTGGTTCATTGCGGCGTCGATGTCTCGGCAGAACCTGTTACCAGGCAGGAGCGTGAGGAGATCCGCTGTATTGCTGTGGGGCGCGTCGTACCTGAGAAGGCGCCGGTTCTCCTGTTGGACGCCTTTCGGCGGGCGGCAATGGAATGTCCCCGGCTGCGATTGGATTATGTGGGTGACGGCCCATTGTTTCCGGCTGCGTTGGAATTCGTTCGGGCATTTAACCTGCAAGATAAGGTGACGCTGCACGGGGCCTGTCCGAACGAAGCGGTGCTGGGCCTTATGAAAGAGGCTGACATTTTTATCCAGCACAGCCTTCAAGAGGGCCTGGGGGTGGCAATCCTCGAAGGGATGGCGCAGGCGCTCCCTGTTGTTGCCACCCGAACGGGGGGAATTCCGGAAACAGTGGTCGATGGCGCTACCGGTTTTTTGGTGGAACCCGGCGACAGCGCAGAGCTGGCGGAACGTATCCTTGTTCTCAGCCGGGACCCTGACTTGCGGCGTCGAATGGGCGTTGCAGGTTGGCGGCGGGCAAAGGACCACTTTACATGGGAAAAAGAACGCGCGGAGCTGCTGCAGGTGCTTGGGCTGCCGTTAAATTGATTTAGCGAAATGAAGATCGTCGGTATTCACGACGGACACAACGCCTCAGCGTGCCTGGTCGAAGACGGCCATATCGTGGCGGCGATCCAGGAGGAGCGGCTGCGGCGTGAAAAGAATTGGGCGGGATTCCCCGCTCGCTCGATCGAATTCGTGCTGCGGAAGGGGGGTCGCGGTATCAGCGATATCGACGTCTTTGCGTTCGGTGGGATCGATATGCCCGACCAGAAGAACCTGGAGCAAAGACTGGCCTTCTACCAGCGGGATTGTTATCCTCCTCCGCCGACGGGCGGTGTCGTTCCCGGTTTGGCGCGTGCCGCGGGACTGGCGGCCCTGCGTCGCTGGCTCCAGGCGCCCGGCCCCGCAGCGGAGCAGGTCCGCCTGCGGGCGGCGGGGACTATCGGCATCCCGGCCGACCGCGTGCGCTTCCTGCAGCACCATGATTGCCACGCCGCGGCCGCTTATTACGGGTGGGGCCGTTACGACCAAGACATCCTGATTCTGACAAATGACGGCGAGGGCGATAAGGTCTGCGCCACCGTAAACATCGGCCGGCAGGGGAAGATCGAGCGGATCGCATCCGTCGATCGCGCCGAATCCATTGCGAACCTCTACGCCGTCACCACGTTCTTGCTGGGAATGACCCCGCTGGAGCACGAATATAAGCTCATGGGCATGGCCCCTTATGTTTCTCCCCGGGCGGCGGCAAGAGTTGCTGACAAATATCTGCGATTGATTCGTCCCACCGATGGGCTCGGGTGGCAGCGAGCCAACGGCTGCCCGCCGACGCTCCACACCTACAGCTATCTGCGAAAGCTTCTGGAACGGGACCGCTTTGACGCGGTATGCGGCGGATTGCAGTTGTTCATAGAGCGGCGGGTGGTCGATTGGGTTCGGCGGTGTATCCAAAAAACAGGCCTTCGCAAGCTGGCGCTGAGCGGCGGCATTTTCATGAACGTAAAACTAAACAAGCTCATCATGGAAATGCCGGAGGTGGAGGAACTGTTTATTTTTCCTTCCTGTGGAGACGAAACGAATTGCTTCGGCGCCGCCTTTCAGGTCCAGGCGGCGCAGGACCACCGGTCCATCCGCCCCCTAGGCCAGATATACTTCGGTGGTGAATGGTCCAACGCGGAGATCGCGAAAGAGATTGAAAACTTTTCTTTTTCCTCACCGGTCACGGTCAGCGAGCAGGCGGCGATGGAGAAGCACGTGGCGGCGCTCATCGCTTCCGGCCATATCGTGGCGCGCTTCTCCGGCCGGTCGGAATTCGGGGCGCGGGCCCTGGGAAACCGTTCCATCCTTGCCGACCCGTCACGAGGGGGCGTCGTCAAGATCATCAACAACATGATCAAGTCGCGTGACTTCTGGATGCCCTTTGCCACATCCATGACCGACTTCCAGGCCAGGGCCTGCCTCTCAAACCCCAAAGGCATACCCTCGCCCTACATGATCATGGCGTTCGACACGACGGAGATGGTTCGGCATTTTCCAGCCGGCGTGCATCCGCAGGACCTCACGGTGCGCCCCCAGGTCCTCGATCGCGAATGGAACCCTTGCTTCTATGACTTGATCGCAGAGTTTGAGAGACTCACCAGCCGTTGTGCGCCCGTGTTGAACACTTCCTTCAACCTTCACGGTCACCCTCTGGTGGAATCGCCGCGTGACGCGCTGGATATCTTCAGCCGGTCCGGATTGACTCATCTGGCGATCGGGAATCTTCTGGTGGAGAAGAAGTGAGCCGCCGATTGCGCCTGCTTTTGCTTTCCTACTATTACCCGCCGGCCGGCGGGCCGGCCGTGCAGCGCCCCGAAAACTTGCTGCGCTACCTTCCCTCGGAGGTGGATGCGACGGTGATCACAGCCACGGCCGCGGACTATGAGGCGTTTTCCCCATTGGGCCAGCCGTTGGACCACAGCCGATACCGCGTGGACGAGAACGTATTCCGCGTGCCGGCGGGGCGCCCTTACCGGATGTGGCGTCTGCTGGCGAAGTTCCGTTTGGTCGGCGCGATTCGATGGTGCTATGTCCCGGACGTGGCCCGCAAGTGGGCTCGCGCCGCCGTCAGGCTGGCTCAGAGGCTGCACGACGAGGAGCCTTTTGATGTGATTTTCTCTACTGCCCCTCCGTTCTCGGCCGCCCTGGCCGGACGAGATTGCGCGCGCCGGCTCAGGATTCCGTGGGTCTGTGATCTCCGCGATTTGTGGACTGGATACCTCCGGGGCGCCTGGCCCAGCCGCCTGCATCACCGCTACGAAGTCGCTCTGGAAAAGAGCATCCTTGCTCAGGCCGCCATCACGGTGATGGTCACCCCCGGTTCTCGGGAGTGGATGCTCCGCACGCATTCTTCTCTTTCCCCGGAGCGCATCGAGTGTGTCACTAACGGATACGACGTCGCCGATTTGCCAAGGGCTGTGAGAGGGGCCGAAGATAGGTTTGTGATCGTCTACACCGGTGTGTTTTGCGGGCCCGAGGCGCCCGCCCGCCAGCTCCGCCGTTGGATCCAGGGGCGGTCTTTCCGCCCCCGGCGGGTCAATCTGGATACCGATTCGCCCATCGCCCTGCTCCGCGCGATGGAGCTCGTGAATGACAACCGTGTGGAATTCCGGCACCTCGGGCCCATAGGTTCGCAACATCGGAGCCTGTTTGAAAACTCCCCAGTGCGAAATCAGATCCGGGTTTTAGGCTATTACGACCACCGCGATGCGCTGGCTGAACTGCTCCGCAGCGATGCCGCGTACTTATGTCTGACTACGATTTGCGACGAACCCCGCAACGAGCAAGTGCCGCAAAAGACCTTTGAGTATCTGGGATCCCGCAAGCCCGTGCTCGCGCCCATTCAGGACGGCGACGCCAAGGACTTCCTGACGGCGGCGGGAACCGGGATTTGTACTGCTCCTGATGCCGGGGCCCTTGCGGGCGTCCTGAAGACGCTGGTGGAAGCCAAGTTTGCAGGCCGGCCGTTGGTGTTTCCTCGCGAGGATTATATTCAACGCTTCGAATGGCACCGGCTGGCAGACCGGCTTTTCCAGATTATTGACCGGGCAGCCTCTCGTCAGGCGAAACTATGTGCGGTATAGCAGGTATCATCGGGGGATCCGGGGACTGCTCCTCGAACCTGGCGAACATGCTTCAGGCCATGCTCCACCGCGGGCCCGACGGCCGCGGCGCGGTCGCCTTCGAGGGAGGTGCTGCGGGAGCGGTGAGGCTGGCACTAGTAGATCTGAGCGAACGGGGGCAGCAGCCCATCTGGTCACCAGACAGGCGCGTCGCCATCCTGTTCAACGGCGAGATGTACAACCATAACGAGGAGCGGCGCCGCCTTGCTGAGCGCGGCTATCGATTCACCTCCTCCAGCGATACGGAAGTCATCCTGGCCTTGTACCTGGAACACGGTCTGAACTTTGTCGATCGCCTGCGGGGGATGTTTGCAGTAGCCATACTCGACTGGCGCGAGAGTGTTCCAGGCGGCCGGCCGGTGCTGGTCCTGGCCCGGGATCCCTTTGGCATCAAGCCGCTGTATCTTTACCAGCCGCAGGGCCCCGCAGGGCCCCTTGTGTTCGCCTCCGAGATTCGCGCGTTGCTGGCCTCGGGGCTGGTCCGCAAACAAATAGACAGAGAAGGATTGATCGATTATCTGGCACTGGGTTTCATTTTGCAGCCGCGGACAATCCTGGCCGGGGTGCGCATGCTGGAACGTGGCACTTTGGAGCGATACACGCCGGAGAACCGG
Source organism: Acidobacteriota bacterium (assembly GCA_016201185.1). Taxonomy (GTDB): domain Bacteria; phylum Acidobacteriota; class Terriglobia; order Bryobacterales; family JACQDG01; genus JACQDG01. The sequence continues at coordinate 12,610 of JACQDG010000347.1, forward strand.
ATGGAACGCCGGGTCTATTGGGAGATGCCCGCGGCCCAGGCGAGGCAGGAGACGCCGGAACAGGCAGCCGAACGGCTGCGGGCCGTGCTTGAGGAGAGCGTCGCGCTGCACGCCATGGCCGACGCGCCCGTCGGCGCATTCCTCAGCGGTGGCGTGGATTCGACCGGCGTCGTCAGCCTGATGGCGCGAAGAAACCCGAAGCTGCGCACTTACACGATGCGCCTGCCCGACGTCCCTGCAGCGGATGAGTCTGCCGAAGCCGCCGCCGTTGCGCGCTCTCTGGGATGTGAGCACACCGTGGTGGAGGTGTCCGGGCGGGAGTTGCCGGATCTCCTGCCGCGGTTTGCAGAACAAATCGATCAGCCCTCCAGCGACGGCCTGAATACCTGGCTCGTTTCGCGGGCCGCGGCGAAGCACGTCAAAGGAGTGTTGTCCGGGCTGGGCGGGGACGAATGGTTTGCGGGTTATCCTGTGGCCCGCTTGATGGCGAAGTATTCTTCACCGGGACTCGCCCGGCTTCACACTTTCGCAGGCAGTATGGCCGGGACGGTTCGTCATCTGGTCCCGGAAAGTAGCCTCCGGCGACGGTTGGATCAGTTGGCGTCGCGAGCTAATCCTCTCGCTGTTTGGATGACTGACCATACAGTTTTTGGATATCCGCGAGCCAGGCGGCTCGTGAACGGACCAGGGAAGGGAG
>JACQDG010000348.1 GCA_016201185.1 Acidobacteriota bacterium
GCTCCCTCACGGTCGCGGCGCGGAAGATCCCGGCCCGTAATCAACTCACTCACCCTTGAACGCGAAGTCCACGGTCTGGGTGGCGGAAGGAGCCACCGTGACCTTCTGCTCCTGAACGCCGAACTTTTCGTGCCAAGCCTCTACGGTGTATTCACCCGGTGGCAGCCCCTTCAACTCGAAGGTGCCCTGCTCGCCAGTCACGGCAAAGTAAGGATTATCCACCACGCCGACGTAGGACCTCATCCACGGATGAACGTTGCACTTCACCGGGATCATGACTTCCGGGCGCGGAAATGCCTTATCCAGGTTGGCCCCCTTGGGAGGCTGGGACTGGTTCCACTCCCGGTTCACCCTGGGCATGGGGTGGATGTTATGGGTGGTTGGATCGTCGTTGGAAATCTGGATGATCTGCCCGGCGCGGACGCCGACCACATGGGGACGGTAAACGCAGCCCTTTTGGTCGAGCATCGCGGGGCCGGCGGCCGGCTCGAAGTTTTTCCCTTCCAGGCCCGCCTTGATGTAAACGAAGACATTGGCCAGGGTGCCGTTAGGATTGGCTACCACCTCCTCGATGTAGGCAGGCCCGGAGGTGCCGTGCAGGGCCTTGCAGTCCGGCTCGGCGCTCATGTCGATGGCCTTCCTCGCCGGGGCCGTGCCGGCGAAGGTAACTTTGCCGGTGATGGTGGCGGCAGTAGCGGGATCCACTTTGAAAATAGCGCCCCCTCCTCCTTCGGGTTTCTCAGCGGCGGTCTCCTCCTTCTTGGCGCCGCCGCAGCCGGCGGCCAGGGCAAAGGCCGCGGCGACGGCAATAGTACAGAAAGTCTTGTAAGTCATTTGTTCCAACCTTTCTTTTCTTAAGATATGCTAACTACTAATTACTAAAATCGGATCGCAGCGTGTTCGGGCCGCGCTCAGGCCCTTCAATCAGCGACCCCTCCGGCGCCCAGTCGCCGGAGCTCCTCTGGAGTGAACTCGAACATGTACCGCACGAGCAGGTCGGCCTGGTCCTTGGTGTAACCTTTGAAGCTCTCAGGCAGGGGCCCGTTGAACACCCAGTGGTTGCCCTCGCGCCGGAACAGTCCCGAGGGCATGGCGGTGCCGGGAGCGATCATGGCCGGGTCCAGTATCCACCGCAGCGTCCAGCCGGGCTTCAGCCGGTCCCTGGCCATCAGGAAGTTCGGCGCGGTGGCCCTGGCGTCGTGAGCAGCGTTGCCTGTGGCATGGCATTTCAGGCAGGGCGCGCCCTTGCTGGTGAACAACTGCCGGGCCATGGTCCGCTCGGCCTCGGTCAGCAACTCGAGGTCCTTCTTCGGCTGGATATACGGCGTGGACTGCGAGGCGAGCGCCATGAAGAAGCGCACCAGCTTATCCACTTCTCCTGCCGAGAAGCTGAACGTGGGCATGCGCGCTCTTAGGTATGTGCGCACGCCGTTGCGGTTGACGTCTTTGTCGTTGAGAGCCGGGTTCGAGAGGAAGCGCACCAGCCACTCGGGATCCACGCGCGCGCCCTCGCCGACCAACTGGGGCGGCATCTGCTCCTTCCAATCCGGGTCCTGGTAGCGCAGCAGGGTTATGAAGACGGTCTGCTGGTTGGCCCGCAGGACGTGGCACCCCATGCAGTTATATTTGCGGACGATCCACCAACCTTCCTGGATGTCGCGCCGCTGGTCTTCCGGCTTGTAGAAATAAGACTCCGGCAACTGGGAATCGACGGCGCCCAAAAGCAGCGTAGTCACCGCGTTGATTTCCTCGGGCTTCAGCTCGAAGTTTGGCATCTTCAGCCGGTCCAGCTTCGCTTTGACTTTGCCCTGGTCGAAGAAGTCGGGTTGCCGCAGCTTGCGTGTGAAGAAGCCCTTATGGTCATACCAGCCTTGTCTCTTCGCCTCGTGCGTTAAGAGGGCGAAGTCCAGGCGCTCGATCGGCTTGCTGCCTTCCTTGGTCAGCTCGGTGCCGATGCGGCCCTCGTCCTCCAGACCCGAAATCTCGTGGCAGCCCGCACAGCCGTAGTTTCGGACCAAGTGCACGCCTTTGGCCTTCAGCTGCGGATCGTCCAGGTAAGGAGCCGGCGGATAAGTGGCGTCGGGCCGCTTCAAAGTCATCAGATAAGCGGCGATGTCCTGCGCTTCTTCCCAGGTGAGCCGGAGGCTGGGCATGACAGTCATCTGCTGGACCTGCAGGGTATAGCCGTCGTTGGGGCAGGCCGTATGTTGCAGGTCGAACAGGAAGGGCTTGCCGTGGCGGGCATAGTCCTCCGGCCCGATGTCGCGCTTTTCCAGCGCGCAATAGGGGCGCGTCCTTTCGCGCGGGTTGTGAACCCAGCGCACCAGGTACTGGTAGTTTGCTTTCTCCCCGACGCGCGTCAGGTTGGCGGCGAATGTCCCGCCCTGGAAGTTGGAGCCCTCTCCCACAGAGTGGCAGGCCATGCAGCCGCGCGTTTCGAAAAGCTCCTTACCGCGGCCGGCATTGCCCATGGGATGCTCGGGGAGCTTGCCCTCCACGCCGGATTGCCAGATAAAGGCGGCGATAGCCTGGATCTCATCTTCGTCCAGCCGGAAGACCGGCATCTTGGTGGTGGGGCGGAACTGGTGCGGGTTCTTGATCCATACCGGGATCCATTCCTTGCGCAGTTTGACGCGAACTTCCTTCAGGCTGGGAGCGACCTTTTTCACCTCCAGCAGGAGGCTGCGGGACTGCATATCGAGCTGCTCCAGCTTCTCATTCATGCGGATGATGTTGACGCGAAGCTGGTCGGCGCGGGCTTTCAGGGAATCTAACTCCTCGGCCGGGTTATTGGGATCGTCCATCTTTTGGAAAGCGCGGTTCATGTCGCGCTCCGCATCGCCGCGCTCCATGTCGAGCTGCCGAATCGTCTGGCGGACGGTTTGCAGCACCTCCGGCTCACGGTCGAAGCCCTCAAAGCGATGGCAGCCCATGCAGCCCTGGCCGCGGAACAGCTCCCGGCCCTGGTTCAGGGTTTCGGCATGGTCGGTGACGATCTCGCGGGCATGACATTGCTCGCAGCCGGCCTCGACATTGGCCTTGGTGTAAAGCGGCCAGAGCCAGTGCTCGTAAGTGCCGTGAGCCTTCTCCACGCTGGCGGTGCCGATGCCGTTGCCGTTGTGGCAGGGCGTGCAGCCAAAGCGCTCCGGATCGTGGATTTTGAGCAGGTCGCGCGAGGGATGGCTGGTGAAGACTTCCTCCCCGCGCATGTCGGCCTTCCTGATTTCCACCGGCTCGCGGGCGCCCAGGTGGCAGGATTCGCAGCGGTCGACCAGGTCGATTTCCTTGACGTGGATCTGCTTGATCTCGACCCTGAAAGTCTCCATCTTGTCGACCAGGCCCTGGATCTGCTCCCGCGTCAAGCCGGTCATCTGCTCCTTGACATAGGTGTTCAGCTTCTGCCTCAACTCGGTCTCCGGGGCTTGGGCGCGGATCAATTCGGACGTGAGCTGCGCTTTACGATCCTTCAAGCTCTGGTATTCCTGCTCCAGTTGAGAGAAGTCCCACTCCACCCGCTCCGTCTGGCCGCTGCCCTCGGCTTTTGCCAGCTTCAGCTCGTGACGCTCTTTGCGGACTTTGTCGATCTCTTGCTGGATCGACTTCTTGGAACTCGGGGAGGCGGTGGTCTCCAGGTCATAGGTCAAGGCGGAGACGTGACCGCGCACCTCCTGGAACTTCGCCGTCAGATCGCTCAGGCGCGGCTGGATGATCTCGTTCATTTCCCTGTTAATGCGACTCACTTCCGGGGCGGCGGCTTTTTGCGCCTCCTTGATCTGCCGGTCCAGCTCCTGGTAGGCGGCGCTCTTGCGGATCGCTTCTTCGCCGCGACCCTGCACTGGCTGGATCCTCTTCAAGTAAGCGGTGTAGAGGTTGACGAAGCGCCTCTGGTACTGCTTCCATGGCCGCATGAAATAAGTCTCGTCGGCCAGGGCCCACACCAGAGTCAGAAAGACCACCAAGGAGGAAACCAGCAACGGCCGGCTGAGCGAGCTGTTGATTACCGGGTCCTGTTCCGGGGCCGGGTTTTCAGGCATTTCGCGCGGCCTCTATATGTTGAACCATGGCGTGATCCACACGTACTTGATGCGGAACAACAGGCGGAGCATCATCTTCACCGGCAGGCTCAGCATCAGAATCAGGAAAAGCTGCATGGTGACGTACTGAAAGATGTTCATCCGCTTGTAGATCTTCCGGTTGAACTCGTTCAGATTGAAAAGTTTATGAAAGCCGAAACCGGCGGCGGTCATGTAAAGCAGCACGACAATGGCTCCAAAAATGCCCTTACCGAGGAAACCGGTGATACCGAAAATGTCCGGCAGGTCGCGGTTCACCATGAACTCCAGCCGGTCGTGATCCCAGGTGGTGCCGGGCCAGAACCACATCCACCCGGGCCCGCGGATAAACGTGCCGATGATGACCATCGCCACCCACAGCCCGATGAAGCCGAAACAGAACGTAAGGATGGCCCACTTGCGCTGCTTGAAGGTGTAATACCCGGCGCCGAGCGGGTTGGCGTCGATATAGGGGATGGCCATCAGCCCGACGATGATGAGCGACGGCAGCACGACGCCGGCCATCCAGGGGTCGAAGTAGACCAGCATCTCCTGAAGCCCCAGGAAGTACCAGGGGGCCTTGGCCGGGTTCATGGTCAGAGTGGGATTGGACGGCTCCTCGAGCGGAGCGTTCAGCGTGATGGACCAGATCATGAGGATGGCCGTCACGATGAGCACCGCCAGGAACTCGATGCGCAGTAAATAAGGCCACACCTGCACCTCCCGCACCCAGCCCGGCTTCCAGGGCTGGACTTTACGGTGGTGATTCTTGGCCATTTCGGGATTGGCTTCGAGCTGCTCGATCAGTCGATCGTTGGCCCGCGCCTGCCGCAGCCCAAACCAGGCGAAGAACGGCACCAGGAAAAGCAGCGCCGTGATCGGAACATTATCCGGCGCCACGGCGATTTCCCACAACTGCGCCCAGTCCATTTAGCTCCTCGTCAAAAAAGCACTCCTCTGCGTTCTCTGCGTCTCTGCGGTGAGGTTGTTCGTCGTCAGAACTTCCGTTCCGGCTTGATCTCCGATTCCAGCACCATCGGCGAAGGCCCCGAGATGCCGCCATCCTTCCGCACCCGCCAGAAATGCACCACCATGAAGGTCGAAGCGGTGAAGCTGAGCAGCAGGGTCAGCACCAGCAGGATCACGCCCACCACCCAGTTGAACTCCCGCGGCTTCTTGTACGAGCCCGTCAGGAAGACGCGGAACATGTGCAGCCACACGGTGATGATCATCAGGTGGGCGGCCCAGCGATGCATGTTGCGCAGCAGCTTCCCGAACGGAACATCGTGCTCCAGGTAAAGAATGTCGCGGAAGGCCACGACCTTCGAAGGGTGGTAGTAGAACATCAGCAGCGTCCCGGTGAAGGTGAGCACGATGAACAGGTAAAAAGTGATGCCGCCCATGCCCCAGGTGTAGTTGTACGCCACCGCGTCACGGTTGATCTTGGCCGGATGGAGGTGCAGGAAGACGTTGGTCAGCACGCCCAGGGCGCGGCTCCGCGGCGTTTCGTCGTGTTTGACTCGAAAGATCGACTTGTAGAGGTCGGTCTTGGTCGGCTGCTGGAGCGCCTTGGTGTCTTCTTTAACCTTTTCCTTCAGGGCCTGGATCTGCTCCCGTTCGAGCAGTCCGGCCAGACCCTTCTTGCCCTTCCCTCCTTCACTGTTCTCAGGCATTCTTTATTCCTCGATAAGCGGGCGGGCCGGAACGCCCGTCCGCAGACCCGGTGCGCGCAACAAAGATTTCAAGCCCCTCGAAGAATGGCGCCAGGATCGCCAAAGTGCGATTTTTCCCCTTTGGGCCACTGGTAGAGAATGCTGCTGTCCACGACAATCTCGCCTTGCGGATCCAGTTCGACGTGGCACCGATCCATCGGCCTTGGGGCCGGCCCCTCAAAGTTAATCCCCTCGCTGTCATACCCGCTACCGTGACAAGGACACTTGAACTTGTTCTCGCTCGGCTTCCAATCCGGCGTGCAGCCCAAGTGCGTGCAGCGAGCGTAAATGACAAAAATGCCCTCTGCGTTCCGCACCACCCAAATGCGGTACTGCTTCTGAAACTTGGTGTCCACGCCAAAGCCGAAATCGGAGGGGTAGCCGATGATGAAGACGGTCTTGGGCTCGAACAGGGTCCGGGGGAAGAAGAACCGCAGGAACATCAGACAATTTACCGTCAGGAACCCGACGACCGAAGCGCCGACGATACGCCGGCGGGTGGTGACCATGTCGGCTTGTGGCCTGGTCTTGCGAAATAGCTCGGCCAGCGAGCGGCCGAGGCTCGGCTTCGGCTCTTTGGCTGGCTGGGTGCC
>JACQDG010000349.1 GCA_016201185.1 Acidobacteriota bacterium
CTCCAGGAAACCACGCCGGCATGCAGGCCGCGGCTGCTGTCGAGATAGTCGCCGAAGGGCAGGGCGACGATCGCGAAGGCATCCTTCTCGTCCGGGTTCACACCGATGCGCTGGGAGCACTTGTAAGCCAGCGGACGGATGTACAGATCGGTCCGGAACTCGTTGCGCTTTATCAGCTCCGCCGTCAAGTCGCACAGCTCGGAAGCGGCCGGCGGCAGATCGATCCGCAGGATTTTGCAGTTGGCCTTCCAGCGCAGGTAGTGATCGAGCGGCCGGACCAGGAACAGCTCCTGCCGGTCGCCATCCCAATAACCGCGGATGCCTTCGAAAACGCCGGTGCCGTAATGCAGGGCGTGGGTGAGGATGCCGACGCGCGCCTCGCGCAAAGGAACAAACTGATTCTCAAAGAAAACAACCGTGTCCTGGTTCAGCTCATTTTTCATGGCCGTTTCCTTTCCTGGCCGCTTCCCGGCCCGCGGCGAGTGCAAGGCGGTTGATCTCGAGCCAACGCTCGGATTTCACGAGCCGCCGAAGCGCTCCGTTCACATGCTGCTCCGAGAGCACTCCGGTTGACTCGAGCAGCGCGCCCAGCATGACGATGTTGCCGGCCCGCGTCTCGCCCAGTTCGTCGGCCATCTTGGTGAAGGGCCGCACGAGGATTTGCACGTCCTCCCGATGGCAGTCCTCCGCCAGCGCCGTTCCGTTGTAAAAGACCCAGCCGCCGGGCTCCACCGTGGGAAGGAATTTACGCAGCGACGGCTCGTTGAGCGCCAGCAAAACATTGGGCCGCGATACCAGCGGCGAATCGATGGGGCGGGCGGAAAGCCGGACGTGGCAGTTCGACGTGCCGGAACGCATCTCCGGCCCGTAAGAAGGCAGCCAGGAAACTTCCAGCCCGGCATCCAGCCCCGCCTCAGCCAGCACCTGGCCCAGCAGCAGCACGCCCTGGCCGCCGAAGCCGGCCACCTTGATGCGCAGATCGCGTGGCTCGGCGTCATTCAAGGGCGCAGCGGCAGCAGCCCGGCGGCTCGCGCCGTTGGCAATCCCAAGAATCCTGGGAATTTCCGCGAGAGGAGGCGCATGTGCGGGCGCCGGCCGCCGCTCCGCCTCCTTGGTGCGGTCGCGAAAGACGCCCAGCGGGAAAGTCTTCGTCATCTCCTCCTTTACCCAGTGCTGCGCTTCTACCGGGTTCATCTTCCAGATCGTCGGGCAGGGCGAGAGTATCTCGACCAGCGAAAACCCCAGGCCCTGGGTCTGAATCTCGATGGCCCGCCGCACGGCCCGCTGGGCCCTCATGATCTGTTTGTTGTCGCCCAGGGCCACGCGCTCGATATATACGGGCCCCGTGAGCGAGGCCAGCAACTCACACACTTTCAGCGGGTAGCCTTCGTTCCACACGTTGCGTCCGAACGGCGTGGTAGTGCTTTTCTGCCCGAGCAGCGTGGTGGGAGCCATCTGCCCGCCGGTCATGCCGTAGATGGCATTGTTGATAAAGATGACGGTGAAATTCTCGCCGCGGTTCGCGGCGTGGACAATCTCCGCCGTGCCGATAGCGGCCAGATCGCCATCGCCCTGGTAGCTGATGACGATGCTCTCGGGCCGGCTGCGCTTCACCGCCGTGGCCACTGCGGGCGCGCGACCATGGGCTACCTGGATATTACCTACATCCAAGTAGTAATAAGCAAATACGGAGCAGCCGACGGGGCTGATGAGCACGGTGCGGTCCTGGATGCCCAGCGCGTCAATGGTCCCGGCGATCAGCTTGTGGACGATGCCGTGGCCGCAACCGGGGCAGTAGTGAGTCTGGTGCTGCAAATCAGCCTTGCGCTCGTAGTGGTCGTAGAAGCACTTCGCTTTGCCATGCGCAACCGTGTAGCTAGCCATAAGCCAACTGTCCCTCCGGGACTGCCATCTGCGAATGGCGATCCGCCGTCTCCTGCACGAAATCCAGCGTCTCTTCGGCAGATGGAACGTTGCCGCCGGTGCGGCTGTAAAACTCCACCGGCCGACGCCCCTCCACGGCCAGCCGGACATCCTCCACCAGCTGCCCGGTGCTCATCTCGACCACCAGGAAGGCCGCCGCACGGCGGCAAAGCCGGCGCACCTCGGCCACGGGAAAGGGATACAGCGTGATCGGCCGAAGCAGGCCGACGGCCAGCCCCCGGGCGCGTGCCTGCTCCACCACGGCCTTCAGCACCCGGGCCACAATGCCGTAGCCCACCAGCACAATCTCCGCGTCCTCCGTGCGCCAGCTCTCGAACCGCACCGCCTCCCGCTCTGCGCGGCGATACTTCGCTTCCAGGGCGCGCACATGAGCTTCGAGCAGGTCGGGCTCGAGGAGGATGGAAGTGATCAGGTTGTGCCGGGTTTCGGCCGTGCCTTCGACCGCCCAGCTCAGGCGATGCGGCGCCGCGGCTTCCGCGGGAAACTCCACCGGCTCCATCATTTGCCCGATGTACCCGTCGGCCAGCACGACCACCGGATTACGGTATTCCTCGGCCAGTTCGAAGGCCAGGTGGGTCAGGTCGGCCATCTCCTGCACGGAGCTCGGCGCCAGCACGAGCGTGCGGTAGTTGCCGTGGCCGCCGCCCTTCACCACCTGGTGGTAGTCGCCCTGCTCCGGCGCGATGTTGCCCAGCCCCGGCCCGCCGCGCATGATGTCGGCCACCACGCACGGCAGCTCGGCGCCGGCCAGGTAGCTGATGCCCTCCTGCATTAGGCTGATACCTGGGCCGCTGGAGCCGGTCATGACCCGCACTCCGGCCGCCGCCGCGCCGTAGACCATGTTGATAGCAGCCACCTCGCTCTCCGCTTGCAGAAAGACGCCGCCTGCCTGCGGAAAATAGAAAGCCGCCGCTTCGGCAATTTCGCTGGCAGGCGTGATGGGGTAGCCGTAGAAGGCCCGGCAACCCGCCAGAATGGCTCCTTTGACGATCGCTTCGTTTCCCTTGATTAGCTGTTTCGCCATGGGCTCGCTCCTGTGGTGCTCAGGCCGCCGCTGGCATCAATTCCTCCGATTTCGGCTCCGCTTTCTGTTCCACCAACCGGAATACGGTGATCGCACCGGGCTCGGGGCAGACATAAAAGCAGATGCCGCAGCCGGTGCAGCCCGCGCCCGTGTAGGCCGCCGGGTGGTAGCCGTAAGGGTTCAGGTGGTCGGCCAGATGCAGCACTTTGGGAGGGCAGGCTTCCACGCACAGACCGCAGCCTTTGCACTCGTCCGAATCGAGCTTGACGAGGCCCCGGTCGGGCTTGGGGTTGCCACTCATGATTTCCTCCCCGGCTGATCGAGCGGGAAGACCATCTGCGCCTCGCGCAAGTCCTCCCATTCCGCAAGGAAGCCGAACTTAACCAGCCCGTGCCGCGCCGCCATGTTACTGCTGTCGATGAGTACCCAGATGGCCGCGAGACCCATGGCACGCGCTTCTTCAACGGCCGCCTGGGTCAAGGTCGTGGCGATCCCCTGCCGGCGGAAGTCCTGGCGGACAAAGACAGCCATCTCGCCGCGGCCCTCGATCGGCATCAGGGCCAAGTGGCCGGTCAGGGTTCCGTCCACGAAGGCCACCAGGTTCAGGCCTTCCCGCAGTTGAGCCAGCCAAGCCCGCCGGCGCGCGGCATCGCGAGGCGGCAGCCCCAGCGCCACGCCATGCGGCACAAATTCGTCATACATCTGTTCCAGCAGCGGCTGGTCTTCCTCTTTCAGCCGTCGAACCTGAATCTGGCGAGCAGTTATGACGGACATAGGCGCTCCTCCTCCTAAGATACCGGCGCGTACCGTGGCTCCAGGTAGTGGACGCGGTACGCGAATTCATACAGCTCGTCGCGGAACTTCGGATCGGCGATGGCGATCAGCGCCTCGGCGCGCTGGCGGATCGTCTTGCCGTGCAGGTAGGCGATGCCGTGCTCGGTGATAACGTAGTGCACGTCGGCGCGCGAGGTGACCACCCCGGCCCCCGGGTCCAGCACCGGCACGATCCGCGAAATCGCGCCGTTCTTGGCCGTGGACGGCAGGGCAATGATGGGTTTGCCGCCCTTCGACCGCGCCGCGCCCCGGACGTAGTCCACCTGGCCGCCGAAGCCGCTGTAAGGCCTGGTGCCGATCGAGTCGGAGCAGACCTGCCCGGTCAAGTCCACCTGCAGCGCCGAGTTGATGGCCACCATTTTCTCGTTCTGCGCGATGACGAACGGATCGTTGGTATAGACAATAGGGTGAAACTCGAAGATGGGGTTGTCATGGATGAAGTCGAACAGCCGCTTGGTGCCCAGCACGAAGCCCGCCACCACCTTGCCTGTATGCAGCGTCTTCTTCTCCCCGTTGATCACCCCGGCCTCGATCAGCGGGATCACGCCGTCGGAGAACATCTCACTGTGGATGCCCAGGTCCCGCTTGTCGCGCAGGCAGGCCAGCACGGCGTCCGGTATGCCGCCGATGCCCATCTGCAGCGTGGCCCCGTCGGGGATCAGCGAGGCCACGTTCTCCGCGATCCGCCGCTGCAGGTCGCTGAACGGCTCCGGCCTTAGCTCGGGCAGGGGGTGGGAGGTCTCGACGATGGCCGAGACCTTGCTGATATGGAGAAACGTATCACCGAGCGTCCGCGGCATCTGGTGGTTCACCTCGGCCACCACGTGGCGGGCGCAGCGCGCCGCCGTCAGGGTGCAATCCACGCTGACTCCCAGGCTCATGTAGCCGTGCTCGTCGGGCGGCGAAACTTGCATAAACACTACGTCCAACGGCAAGGCGCCGGTCGAGAACAGATTCTCGATCTCGTGCAGAAAGATCGGCGTGTAGTCTGCGCGTCCGGCGGCCACCGCCTCCCTCACGTTGCCGCCGATGAACAGGGCGTTGCAGCGGAAACAGCCTTCGTACTCCGGCCGCACGTAATCCGCGTGACCGAATGTCAGCATGTGAATAATGTCCACGTCGCGCAACTGGCCGGCGCGCTTCAGCAGCGCCTGCACCAGGATCTCCGGCGTGGCGCAGCCCGGGTGGATGTAGACGTGATCGCCCGACTTGACGATTTCCGCCGCCCGTTCGGCAGTGACGAGTTTCTGGCGAAATTGATCGAGCAGGCTCATAAGTTGAATGTGTCCGCTGTCTGGCCGACCAACGAGTGGATGTCCCGCGAGCGGAGATGCCACCGCTCGGCCAGCGGCTGGTGCGTGCATTCTCCGGCGAAGGTGTAGACGGCGTGGACCAGATCGGGGCAATGCTCGAGGGCCTGCTCCACCCCCCGGCCGGCCAGTTCCAGAATGTAGGGCAGGCTGGTCTGCGAAAGCGCCGCGCTGGCCGTGTGGGCGATGTCGGCCGTCATGTTGGGCACGCAATAGTGCAGTACGCCATTATGCAGGAATACCGGATCGGCCAGGCTGGTGGGCCGGCTGGTCTCCACGCAGCCGCCCTGGTCAATGGAGACATCCACTACCACGCTGCCGGCCTGCATGGTCTCCACCATGGCCCGCGTGACCAAGTGCGGCGTCCGCTCGCCGTGGAGCAGGACGGCGCCGATCAGCACGTCGGCACGCCGCACCGCCTCCCGCACCGTATCAGTATCAGCAAGACCCGTAATGGCCCCGGGCGCCACCGCCAGCAGCCGCCGCAGCTTGCTCACGTCGTTGTCCAGGACGAAGGTCAAGGCGCCGCTGTTCAGCGCTGTTCGCGCCGCCCAGCTTCCCACCACGCCCGCCCCCAGGATCACCACCCGGGCCGGCGCAATGCCCGGCGCGCCGACCAGCAGGATTCCCTTCCCGCCGGAAGTGGAACGTAGCAGGTGCCCGGCCACCGCCACGGCCATCTGGCCGGCGATCTCGCTGATCGGCTCGAGCACCGGCAGCCGCCCGTCTGGCGTCTCGATGATCTCGTAGCCGATCGTGGTGACCGACTTGTCCAGCACCCGCTGTACTTCTTCCTGGCCGGCCACCACCATGTGGAAGAAGGCCAGCACTGTTTGGTGCGGATGTAGAAGCTCGAGTTCCTCCCTGGCGGGACGCTCGATTTTCACCAGCAGCTCGCAGCGGTCGATCACCTCTGCCGCCGAGAACGCGATGCCCCCACCCGCCGCTTCGTAGCTGCGATCGGGAAAGTGGCTGCGGTCGCCCGCCCCGCGCTCCACCCAAACCCGATGCCCGTCTTCCACCAGCCGCCGGACCGAGGCCGGGATCAGTCCCACGCGACGCTCGCAAAGCGATGTCTCTTTCAGTACACCGATGTTCATTCGTCTAGAGCTCCTGCCCGTAAAGGAGCAAATCCGGTGCCAGATCCGCCCTTTTCAAGATGTTGTGGGGAAAGGAGAAAGCTGGAGGCCAGTGGCGGAGTATCAGCCAGATGGGGCAAATCACCCACCACCTTTTGGTGGTGCTTGTCCAGAACTTAGAGCCTTACACCTGAACGAGCGGCGGGGAAGCCTCTTGCTGCGGACTATCTCTCTTTGGGGCCGAAGGAATAAAGCCGGGAATCGTACGTGCTTACGTAAACCCTCCCGTTGACCACGGCCAGCCCGCTGAAGTGAGTCCAGCCATCGATGGTGTTGCCGCTGCTGAACAGTTCCTTGCCCGTGGCGGCGTCCAGCGCGTAAAGGACCGCGTTGCCGGTCTTGGTCTTGATCCGGTCCTCGGAAGTCAGCAGTGAACCGTCATTTTTCACCTGGCGGGCGTTTTCTCCGTTCGAGAGCGCGAAGACCACGCCGTTGGCCACCACCGGCGGCTCCGCCATACTCAAGTCCCGGGAAATCCACATGGGAATCAGCACCGGCTTGTCGTTCTCCACGCCGAGTTGGAAGGCCATGATGCTGCCCCGAGGCGCTTCGCCGTTGGTGTATTTGAATTTCGGCGCGCTCTCCGACGGGGGCCCCTCCACCGGCGCATAGAGCCACCGGTTCCCCTCGGCGTCTTCCGAGGTGGCAACCGAACCCCATATGCCGCGTCCGGCAAAATCGACGTCGTCATTGGCGTACTGCACCCGGAACAGGGGTACACGGTGGTCCGCCCCGCCGAGCGACGCCGCGTCGAGCAGGAAGATCACCCCTTCCTTGCCCGAAGCGGCCACCAATTGCCAATTCTTGAAAGGAAACACCACCGGGCTCATGCACCCCATGTCGAGATCCTTCTTGGTGATGTACTCCCGATTGGCGGGCGTGTAGAAATCGACCAGCTTCAAGTCTTTCGGGGAAAGGCCCAGCACGGTGTCAGAATACTTGCCTTTGTCAGGCTCCCACGGCCCGTCGCCCGTCTCCGCGAAGATCCGGCCGTTGTCCCCGATGGCTACCCCGGCCCGTCCCCAAATGCCCCCGCCGCCAGTCACACTACTCGAGAAATGCGCCACCGGATGGGCCGGATCACCGAGGTCCATAGCCCACACCCCCGACTTCGCCCCGGCGCAACCTTGCGATGTCGCGGTGTAAATGACGCCGTCCACCAGGTTGAGGCTCCAGTTCTTGGAAAAAGGCGGCACGAACTGCGTAGGCGGCATGCGGTCCTCGCCGTTCACGATGTTCAGTCCGCGCAGCTTGCCGTCGCTGGTGATGAGGTAGACGGTTCGGGATTTCTTGTCGATCACCGGCGTGGCGTTCAAGGCGTTCGGGCAGAGCCAGTGGCCCGCGCTCTTTGGTTTCAATTCGCTTGGGAAGCTCTTCTGCCAGAGAACCTTGCCCGTGTCGGTGTCGATGGCATAGATGTTATCGGAGCTTCCGGCGATGAAGATCAGGTCCTTGAAGCCCCGGGTTGTAATTACGTCCTCGATCACTACCGGAGCGGTAAGGGAGTTCATCTCTTTGGGGATGTTGTCGAGTTGGGTCTTCCATTTCAGCTCAAGGGAGGAGATGTTCTCTTTCGAGAGCGTCTTTTCGTCCTTGGCCCAGCCCGTCCGCTGCGGGTCGCCGCCGAAGGTGGGCCAGTCGGCAGCCGCCGTAGGCCAGGCGAAGAGCAGCAAAACCAGAGGGATCGACCTAAGCATGAGCAGATATGATCCGCGAGGCGGCACGAGTTGTCAAGCCGACCCTCGCCGACTGTAGTGGTTCAGTTTTCAGAGATGCCGGCGTTGCCTCGGGGCTGTCGGGTCCAGAATTGTTTCCGAGTGGGCGACGATCCGACCGGAGCACAGCCCGCCGGCACTGGCCGAGTTGCGCAATCAGTACTCCTTCACGAATTGTAGTTGTAGTCTACTTTCCGTATTGCTTAGCGGCCTTGCCAATCGATGGACCGGCCTTGGCAAGATCTTGTGGGTTCATGATCGGCCGCAACGAGATTTTTGCGTTGAACGCGAGAAACCAGGGCTCAGCGATCGCCGGAATCTGCGATGTGTCCTTCATGTCGAACACGATCGAGCCCGACCGTTGGCCGCTGTCATCCGCGAAGAAATAGGCCGCTTCCGGTTTGAGATCGGCTAGAATTTGTTCAACAGTAGAACCCATGGTTCCGGCCTTGGCGCCGGCATTTCCGGCCTCCACGGGAATCGATACTCTCAGCAACATTCGCATATGGTTCTCCTCCTTTAAGGAAAGACGCCGAACGATTATACCCGACTCGTGTGTGGAAGGGCCTTCCCGGCAAACTGACCCTCTACCCTCGCCGCATCTGTCAGATTTCCAGCGTCTCTATCATACTGTCGATCTGCTTTTGCAGCGCCCGCTTGCGCTTCTCCAGCTCCGCCTTGCGATCGCGCAGACGATGATGTTCTACCGCAGCCGGCCCTGGTCCTGCACCAGGAGATGTCGGGGTTGCTTCGGGGCTTTCGGGTCCAGAATTGTTTCCAAGTGGGCGATCACTCGGGAGCTATCCCGGCAAGCCGCCGAGCGGGGCGGAGGCTTAGATGGGCGCCGACCCGGTGCAAGGGAGAGCGCCGGTTAGATAAAGATTGAGGCGATTCTGACGCAGCCTTCAGCGCGACACCGGTTGAAACTTCCACAGCGTCGCCCGTAAGCCGATCTTGAGGGCCATCACCTGGCCATCCGGCGTCCAACCGATCGACTGATAGTCGCTCAGGTTGTCGGACGGAATGCGTGTGATGTGGCCGGTCACGGTGTCGATCACGCCGGGAGGATTGAACCACGAATCGCGCAGCAAAAGCGACGTCAGCAGCCAGCCATCGGCATGCAAGGCGTCGGGGGACAGGGCAATCGGGGCCACGGAAAAGGAGCTATCCATCGGGATTTCTCGCTCGGGGCCTCCGTCGAGCGGCACGCTGAACCGGTGCAGTTGGGAGCTTTCCTGCACTTGGACAATGAGGCGGCGGCCCGACGGGTCCGCGACAACGCCATCGCCCGAGCGGATCTTTCGCGCCTCGCCCGCCGCCGAAGGGCCGGAAGAGGGAATGCTCCAGATGACACCACGCGCGGCAAAATAAACCGTTTTGCCGTCGGGCGAGCAGGAGAGCGATTCCACCCGACCCTTGCCGGATGCGATGGTGCGGACCATCCGGCCGGAGGCGGGTTCGGCGATTGCGATGGTTTCATGCGGCTCGGGCCCGATCGTGAAAGCGATCTCGCGCGGTCCGCACGCGGCCAGAGGGGCGGATGTCTCCTCGGCGCTGTTTACCAAAGGCGCCGGATCTTTTCCTTTCTGAACCGCCATCAGCCGAACCCGGGAGGATGCTCGAACGGGAAGGACGGCACGGCCGTCGGGAAGAACCGTCATGGTGGTGAGGTCCGGGACCTGCGGAAAGCTCGAGAGCCTTTCGAGCCGGGTTCCGTCCGGCGCAAACCGGACAACGTCCACGGGCCGGTCCACCAGGCTGACGTAGAGACTCTCGCCCGGACCAGCGTCCAAGGCCCATACAGCGGCGCTGGTCAAGGTAAGCAGCGGCGTCGCCACCTCTGCTCCGCTCGCCGAAAAACGGACGATTCTTGTGAGCGCGCCGGAATGCACCAGGGCTAAAATCGATTTCCCATCCCGGGCCACCGTGAAGTTCGCACCATACGCACCGTTCAGTCCCGGCGAGTTCAACCGCCTGATCGATCCGGCGGAGAGATCGATCGCGTAGAAGCCCGGTGCGGACGCCGTCTGCCCAAGCGGTTCGCCCCATGCCACTGCTGTTTTACCGTCCTGGTCCGCCCTGACGCAACTCAGAAGGAAGTTCTGGCTCACCTGAATCGGAAGCGCTTGCACGCGGCCGCTTCCGGGCCAAAAGCGATGCAATTGGAATTTGCGCTCGACGTTGAGCTTGACGATGAGTACGCTTCCGTCCGGCAGCGGCTCCGGCGATGAGGCATTCTCCGCAACCAGCCGCTCGTCGCCGCCGAGGACCGGCACGCTGAAGATCCCCTGTGGCGCATCCGTATAACGATCGTAGTAGATTAACGTTCCATCCGCGGACCAACTGTGGTTGCCGATCGGTCCGTGGTCCCGGTCTCGAGTGAGGATCGACCAGTTGCCGGACTCGGGCTTCATGACCGCGACTTGGGATAGACCATCCACCATGGCCTCGAACGCGAGCAGGTGTCCGTCGGGAGACATCCGCGGGTTGAGAGCAATCTCAGACCCGCCCAGCATGGTGCCAGTCCATGACGGCGGCTCGGGTGTGTGCCACAGGAGGCGGGCAGCGCCGAATGAGACCGCCGCGATCGCGAGAGCCGCCAGGACTGCGGCTACCCACACGCGCCACTGCGGATGGCCAACCGCGGACGCCGCTTGCGGAACGGTCCCGCTGCCTTCCGACAGGCGCTCGCGGGCGTGCTTCAACTCGCGGTATAGATCTCTGGTGGAATCGTAGCGCTCGGCCGGATCTTTGGCGAGGCACCGCTCGACCACCCATCGCAAGGGCGCGGGGACCGAAGGAGGGAGAGGCTCGGCGTCGTCGCGAATGATGGCCGCTATGGTTTCGGCGGCGCTGGGGCGAACAAACGCGCGCTTGCCCGCTGCCAGTTCATATACGATCAGCCCGAAGGAAAACTGGTCGCTGCGCGCATCGACGTCTTCGCCGCGCGCCTGCTCAGGACTCATGTAGGACACCGTCCCCAGCACGGTACCGGGATTGGTGACGGCGGCGATGGTTTGGGTGGCCTCGGATTGGGGGATGGACGCGGCGTGCTTGGCGAGTCCGAAATCGAGGATCTTGACGCGGCCCGGATTTGGGGTTTGGGGCCCGGTGACCAGGACGTTATCGGGCTTCAGATCGCGGTGCGTGAAACCGGCCGCGTGGGCCGCCGCCACGCCGTCCGCGATTTGCGCGGCCAAGTCAAGCAATTTGCGCGGCGAATCCACCGCGGCGATGGGCGAGCCGTCGATGTACTCCATCACCAGGTAGCCGCCACCTTGAGGCAGGGTTCCCAGGTCGTACAGCTGGCAGATGTTCGGATGGTTCAGCGCCGCAACCGCGCGTGCCTCGCGCGCGAACCGTTCCGAGAACTCCGTCTTCGAAGTCTTGATCGCAACGATGCGGTCCAGCCGCGTGTCGCGCGCCTTGTACACCTCTCCCATGCCGCCCGCACCGATCGGCGCAAGGATTTCGTAGGGGCCGAGCTTATCGCCAACAGAGAGAGGCATATACCGGATTCAGTTTAGCTTAGCTGAATGGATGTGGATAGCGCCTTGATAACGGCACACTCGGAAACAACTCAGCGGCTCGGTCACGCGTCCCGGCAACCTGACCCGCTACCCTCGCCGGACACGTCAGATTTCCAGCGTCTCCATCATGTTGCCGATCTGGCGCTCGAGCGCGCGCTTGCGCTTTTCGAGTTCCGCCTTGCGGTCGCGCAGGCCGGCGAGCTCGATTTCCTGGGCTCCCAGCCGCTGGGCGTATTCCTGTACCCGCTGCTGCTGGCCGCTGACTTGGTTCAGGCTGGAGATGTTTTGGCGCAGGCGGCTCTGGTCCTCCACCAGGTCCTGAATCTGTTTCTCCACGGCCTGGAGGTCGGCATCGGTAGAAGCCATCTGCTGCTTGAGGGCGGCCAGCGGCTCCAGCTTCTTGCGGGCTGCTTCGTCCAGGTCGCGGTTCCGAACGTAGCTGAACAGCACGTCGGGGGTGAGGCTGGAGACCGCCACGGTCTGCTCGATGATGCGCTGCTCGGTCACGGGAAATTTCTCGGTGGCCCCGGCTCCCAGCTTTACCTCGAAACGATAGGTATTAGCCGTGGTCTCGACAGGCTTGGCGCCCGTCAGCTTGTAGTCGGGCCGCACGGGCGTTTCGACGATCAGGGTCTTCGCCCGGGCGTCGACGTTGCGGATGGTGAAGGTCTTTACTTCCTTGAGGGCCGTGCGCGTGGTCAAGATGCCGCGCCGGAAGCGAAACTCGCTCAACAGGTTGCTCTGCGAATCGAAGGCCGTGGTTACGCGCGTCCCCAGGTCAACGGCGTAGCTGATCAGGCGCTTGTCGCCCGCCTTCACGGTTTCCATCAGCGACTCGCCGGCATAGGCGCCGGAATCGAGGACGGTGACCGCGCCCCCGTCGAGCGTCTTGCCGCTGGAATTGGTGATCTCCACAGCCGTTAGCGGATGCTGGGAGCCGTACGACTCGGAGAAGATCAGCAAGCGGCGGCCGTTGATCCGCTGCTGGAGAAACGGCAGCAGGGCGGATTCATTCTTGCGGATGGTGACGGCGTGGTCCATGCGGTACTCAAACAAGTCACCCAGCTCGCGGCCGGCGGCGGTTTGCGCCAGCGAAGAAGCGAAGTCGAGCCGGTCCATTTCGGCAGTAGCAGCCATTTCCTTGCGAACGTCTCGGAAGCCGCCCACGCTGCCGACGGCCCGCAGTGGAGCGATCACCATGCTCTGGGGCGCCGGCATGGCGGCTGGTGCGCCCGCGATGCCCCCGACAACCGCCTTCTCCCGGCCTTCCAGATCCTTGGCCTCCTCCACTACACCGGCGTGCAGGATGGGCCGCTGAGCGCGGTCCTCCGGCAGTTCCGCCTCGGGGCGCCCCACATAGCGCGGCTCGTAAAGCCGGGTGACGAACGAGACGGGCAGGCCAGAAACGAGGGCCAGAGAAATGTTGTTCCAGTCCTCGCCGGTGGTATTGTCCACGATCGCCCAGCCTTCGAGCAACGGCTCGGGACCCGAATCGAGCACCAGCCGGTAACTCGATTTCCAGGAGGGAGTGGGTATCACGTAGTTGGCGATGACGTCCCGCGCGCCCGCCTCCGAAGAGTCGATGATGACCCCGCGCTTCTCCCGGTTACGCGACTGGCTCATGACCGCCAGGTACTCCTGTAACTGCGCTTGCAGCTTCGGATCGACAAGGCGGATGGCCGAAGCGGCCGACAAGTCGATAGTGCGCAGGTCGCCGGAATCGAGCAGCAGGATAACCTCCTGCCTTTCCGGTTGGCGCTCGGAGGCGGTAATGGTCCGGGCGCTGACGATGGTTCCCTCTAGCGGACCTGCAGGGAAGCGCAACTCCATTCGCGAGCCCTTAAACTGATCGAGAATCGCGGCCAGGGGCAGCGGTCCGCCCAAGGTGAACGGGAATTGGCCGAGCTTGCGGTCGACCGGCTCGCTCGAATCGTAGCGCACGCCGACCACTTTGCCCCCGCCGCGTTCTTCAATTGTCAGCGACTTCAGAACATCGTTCATTTCGGCGGCCTTGAAATCGAGGCGCGCCGCCTCGCCCGCCGGGACCCGGCCCGAGCGCTCGAAGAAACCAATGCCGTGCTTGTAAAGCACGACCTTCCGGACCGGCAGCTCCGCAGCCGGCAGCGGGGCGCCTAAAATCGATGCCAGCATAAGGGCCAGGGATTGACGCAACATGATTCCCTCCTCGAGGGGTTTCCCGCCCCTCTATCAGTATGAACGATGGGCGGAGAAGATCTTGCAGGCTTTTTTTGGGGGCGTGACGGCGCGCGGCTTTGAGGCCGGTGCCCGAGTCAGGGTAAGCAATCTGCGTCGGAGCACGCAAAATCAGCTATAATTTCCATGTAACATGCAGAAAATTACCGCTATTTTGCTGTTTTTTGGTTTGCTTTCCGTCTGGGCGGGCTACTATGTTCGCCTGGTTTCGAGGAAGAACACGGGCAAGAAAAGCTGACCCGGCGGAAGCGGGAAGAAAGGGGCGCCATGGCCCTGTTCAAGACCCACAGTGCGGCGGTCTACGGCATCGATGCCCACCTGATCGATGTGGAAGTAGACATGTACCCCGGCTCGGCGAGAGAATTCGTCACCGTGGGGCTGCCGGACGTGGCGGTCCGCGAGAGCCGAGAAAGAATTAAATCATCACTTATCAATTGCGGTTTTGGCTACCCCAATAAGGCGGTAACCATCAACCTGGCCCCCGCCAACGTGCGCAAGGAGGGGGCCGGCTTCGACTTGCCGATGGCGGTGGGCATCCTTGGGGCCATGGGACGGCTGGACCCCGCGAGCCTGGAGGACTGCCTGATGGTGGGTGAATTGTCGCTTGACGGCGGCCTGCGGCCGGTCCGGGGGACGCTTTCCATCGCCGTCTGCGCCCGCCGGCAGGGGATGCAGCGCCTCGTTGTGCCTTACGAAAACGCCCAGGAGGCGGCGGTGGTGGAGGGCATCTCCGTCTACGGTTTAAAGCACCTGGGAGAAGTGGTGGAAAGGGTTGGCCAGTGGGACAATTTTGCACCTACCTCACGCGAGCCAGGGGCGGCAGCAGCCCCCAACGGCGCGGGTCTGGACTTCCACGACGTGAAGGGGCAGCAGGCGGCCAAGCGGGCGCTGGAGGTCGCCGCCGCCGGGGCCCACAACCTGCTCATGATCGGCCCGCCGGGCTCCGGCAAGACCATGCTGGCCAAGCGTCTGGCCGGCATCCTGCCGCCATTGACCTTCGAGGAAGCCATCGAAACCACGAAGATCCACAGCGTGGCGGGCACTCTGAACCCCGGAGAAGGCATTCTTCTGGAGCGCCCTTTTCGCTCGCCCCATCACACCATCTCCGACGCGGGCATGGTCGGTGGCGGCTCCGGCATCCCCAAGCCCGGCGAGGTCAGCCTGGCCCATAACGGAATGTTGTTCCTGGACGAGCTGCCGGAATTTCCTCGCAACACCTTGGAGGTCTTGCGGCAGCCCCTGGAAGAAGGCTCCCTGTCGATTGCCCGCGCGAACCTGACGCTGACCTTCCCGGCCCGCTTCATGCTGGTGGCGGCCATGAACCCGTGTCCGTGCGGCTACTACGGGGATGGCAACCGGGAGTGCCGCTGCACGCCCCCCATCATCCTGCGCTATTTGGCAAAGATCTCCGGCCCCCTGCTCGACCGGATCGACATCCACATCGAGCTGCCGGCGGTGAGGTACAAGGAGATGCGTTCCGACGGCGGGGCCGAGGAGTCGGCTGCCATCCGCGCCCGGGTGGAGAGAGCGCGGGAGATACAGAAAGCCCGCGGTTATTACAACGCCCAGCTTCCTGCCCGGCCGCTACGGAAATACTGTGTTCTGGATGAAGCGGGCGAGCGAACCCTGGAACTAGCCGTCCAGCGCATGGCGTTGTCGGCCCGCGCCCACGACCGCATTCTCAAACTCGCCCGGACGATCGCCGATCTGGACGGTTCCCAAACCCTCGCCGCCAAACACATCGCGGAGGCTGTGCAGTACCGCAGTCTGGACCGGAGTTATTGGAGCTGACGAGCTGACCGCCGGTCCCGCCTCCGCCCGGCGGCCAGCCGCTGTTACTTTGCCTGAATGCTCTTGAGGTAATCCACGACTTCGCGGATCTTCATGCTATCCATCATCGCACCGCTCTTGGACCGAAAGACGCTGCCCCACATCGGCATCGTGCGCGAACCATGCGCATCTATGTCCACGTCGCCGCTGATCACACGCTGCACGCGGTCCTCGGGGAACGTCCCCCCATTCCTTTGGCTCAGCGTGGTCAGATCCGGAGGCGCCACCTTCAACGCGGCAGCCGACGACCCATTGCCCTTGCCATCCGGGCCGTGGCAGGCGCTGCAATGTTCGGTATAGATTTCCGAACCCTTCAGGTGAGCCGGCCGGGGCTTCTTCTGTCTCGCTGCTTTCGCCGCCGCCACATTCGTCAACACAAACAGCGCAACCAGCACAGTGATAAGAATCGCAACAGCACGAAGCACAGTTCGCATCATATGTGACTCTCCTCTATTTCCATCATAAGGCCGACAGGGTGGTAGAATACACAAAATTTAATCTCAATCTTGTCGACCAACAAGGTCCAATTAGACGAAAACAAAGCTAATTCGCGTAGCGGCGGAAGAAGCTCGTGTCGTTCCAGCGAGGGCGCTCAGTCCGGTTGGCCACGGCCTCGGCCAGCAGCAGCGTCACCTTGTTGAAGTCAGCGGCGGCGGTCAGGTCCACCGGCTGGTGTACGTCGTCGGAAGGCGCATGGTAGCGCTCGGTGAGCCACTGCTTAGCGCGGGCGGCCTCCGGCGAGCCTTTCAGATACCCCACCTTGAAGGCCAACGCGGGGATGCCGCGGCGGATGAAGTTGTATTGGTCGCTGCGGATAAAGATGTTGCGGTCCGGCTCCTGGTCGGCCTGCACCTGAATGCCGAGTGGCTCGGCCACCTGGCGGACCAGGGGGCCCAGGTCCGATTCTTCCAGGCCATAGACGGTAAGAATGCGCAGCGGGAACAGTGGCAGGAACATGTCGAAGTTCAGATTAGCGGCCATGCTTTCCGGCTTTACGGTGGGGTGGGCGGCGAAGTACTTAGACCCGAGCAGGCCCTTCTCCTCGCCTGTGACCGCCACAAAAAGCAGCGAGCGGCGGAAAGTTTTCTTCGATTCGTGCAAACTCGCCGCGATGTCGAGAAGCGTGGCGATGCCCGAGGCGTTGTCCATGGCGCCGTTGTAAATGCGGTCGCCCTTGATGGGCTCGCCGACGCCGACGTGATCGAGGTGGGCCGATAGCACCACGTACTCATTCGTAAGCTGCGGGTCGGAACCGGGCAGAATGGCGGCCACGTTCTGGGACTCAAGCTCCGCGCGTTCATAGCGGACCTTGGCGCGAATCGCGGCCGGAATGGCGAAGGTCGGCAGGGGCTTGCCCTGGTCGGCAATGGCAAGCAGCCCGGCAAAAGTGTGGCCCGAGCCGGCCAGGAACTTATCGGCGCGCGCCGGGTTGAGGAACACGGCGAGCTCTTGGCCGGCGACTTCTTCCAGGCTCGGGTCAGCCAGGCTCATGGCAGGTTGCAGGCGCGCCAGCTTGGCCCGCTCCCAGGGGACATCCATGTGCTTCGGGTTCTGCACGGAGATGGCGCCGATGGCGCCCGCGCGCCGCAGAAACTTCCACCTTTCTCCAGCGGATTGGTAGTGCGAACGGAGCGGGCCAGGGATGGAAGATGGCCCGCCGCCGAGGTAAAAGACGACCTTGCCTTTCAGGTCGAGGCCCTTCAGGTCATCGTAATTCAACTCCGGAACGGTCAATCCGTAGCCGGCGAAGACAATGGGGGCCTCCACCGATTCGGCCGGCTCGATGCGCATGCTGAAAGCGGCGTCCTCGCCCAGCGCGAGCGGCTCGGCCACACCGTTACGCACCAGCGCCAGGCTCGATTGCGATTCCACAATGCGGCGGGATCGGAATTTCACCGGCTGGATGTAGCCGGAGGTCCCGGCGGGCTTTAGCCCGGCCCGCTCGAATTCTCCGGCCACGTAGGCGGCTGCCTTGCGGTGTCCTTCGCTGCCGGTGTTGCGGCCCTCGAGTTTATCGTCGGCCAGGAACAGGACGTGGGACCACCACCTTTGCCCGCCGGATTTAGCATCGGCGGCAAGCAAGGTGCTAACGAGCGATAGGGTAAAAATCAGGCGTCTGAGCATAGGCGATAGTTTACCCCAACAGGCCGGAACCGGTTGACAGTCCCCCGCAACAGTGGGAAAAGACTGGGCTATGCCCTCTTTCTCGGGACCGTTTCCGGCGGGCGGGATGTACGTGACCGGCAACATCGTGCTGGACATTCTGGTCCGGCCGGTGGAGGCGCCGCCGGCGTGGGGCTCGACGCTGCTGGTCGATTCGATCGAGCAGCACATGGGCGGCAACGGAGCCATCACCGGGTACACGCTGGGACAATTGGGCGCCCCGGTGAAGCTGGCGGGCGCGGTGGGCGA
>JACQDG010000009.1 GCA_016201185.1 Acidobacteriota bacterium
TCCGCCACTCTTTGCACATCTGCCGCGCTACAGCTTCAGCAAGCGGGCCGTATTGCCACCCAGGATGTTGGCCCGGTCGGCCTCGGTGATCTGGAGCGAGCGGATGCTCGAGAGCATCAGCTCCAGGCTCCCGATCTGGTGCGGGTAGTCGCTGCCGGCCAGGATGTGGTCGGCGCCGGCGAAGGCGATGGCCAGCTCGATGGCGCGCGGGTCGAAATTCACCGTGTCGTAGTAGAACTGTTTGAGGTATTCGCTGGGAGGCCGCGCGATGTTCACCCGGCAGTCCTTGAACGCCCGAAAGCCCCGGTCCAGCCGCTCGGCCAGGTAGGGGATGGCCCCTCCGAGATGCGCCAAGACCCAGGTGATGCGGGGAAAGCGCTCGACGACGCCGGCGAAGATCAGCCTGGCTGCCGCGAGCGTGGTATCGAACAGGAAGCCCACGAGCGGCATCAGCCAGTACTCCGACATGGCTTCCACGGCCAGGGGGTATGTCGGATGTATATATAACACCGCGCCCAGCTCGTTGGCTACTTCATACATAGGCCAGTAGGCCTGATCGGCCAGGGCCCTACCGTTTACGTTGCTGAAGAGCATGGCGCCGCGCATGCCGAGCTTCTCCATCGCTCGCCGCAGCTCGGGAACGGCCCCCTTGGGATCGTTGAGCGGGAGCGTCGCCAGGGCGGTGAAGCGGCCTTTCTTCGCCCGGACCATGGACGCCAGAGAATCGTTCACCTGGCTCGACATCCTGACGGCGAATTTCGGAGTTTCAATGTCGACGCCGGGCGAGGTGAATGTAAGAACCTGCGTGTCGATGCCGTGATCGTTCAGCACTTTTTCCCGATATTCGATGTCGCGATGGCCCGGGACAATGATGTTGATATCGCCGGGTGAATGGATCCAGGGATTGCCCGCATCGTCCATGGTGACGCGGACGGCGCTCGGCCCCTTGCGCACGGCGTCCAGATAGACCTTGGGGTAGAAGTGGTTATGAAAATCAATGATACGCATGAGTGACTGCTCCTTTTTCGGCGCCTTTGCGCGCCCAGAAATAATAGACCGGCAGACCGGCCACGACCAGCAGGAGGCCCGCCGCGCATCCGACCGGATTGGCTGCAATCTGGTTGAAGACGATGACGAAAGTGGAAGCGACGAAAAGGAGCGGAAGGACCGGATAGCCCCAGGCGCGGGTGGAAGGAGCGTAGCCCGCCCGGCGGCGCAGCCGGAACACGCCAATCGTCATCAAGGCGAAGAAAATCCATTCCGTGTAAATCACTCTGGTAAAGAGGTCGCGATAGGTGCCGGTAGCGACCAGCACGGACGACCAGATCGCTTGCAGCAGGATGGCGAAGTGCGGCGTTTTGAACCGTGGGTGGATGGCGCCCATCCAGCGGAACGCCAGGCCGTCCTGCGCCATGGCATAGTAGACCCGCGGCGCGGCCAGGATGGTTCCGCTAAGCATGCCGAAGGCCGACACGATGACGAGCCCGGAGATGACCGCAGCGCCTTTGGATCCCACGAGCATATTAGCGGCGTCGGCGGCGATTCGCGTCGATCGGATGACTTGCTGCAACGGCAGCACGTACAGGTAGGCGGTGTTCAGGCCTATATAGCAAACGGTAACGACCAGGATACACAGCATGAGCGCGCGCGGGATAGTGACCTCCGGGTTGCGGGTTTCCTCCGCCGCGTAGGTTACGATGTGCCACCCGCCAAAGGTAAACAAGCCGGCCGTGACCGCCAGCGACAGCGCGCGCAACGTCAGATCGGCTTTGACGGGAGCCGCCTCTGCCACCAGCCGGGCGTGAGCCGAGGAACCGAGCGCGAAAAACAGGACGAAGAGCAGCCCGATGGCGAGAACCTTGGCGGCCGTGAGCAAAGCCTGCAAAGTGCTGCCCTGCTTGACGCCAATGTAGTTGATGGCCGATAGCACCAGGATGGCGGCAATAGCGACCGCCTTGACGCCGTAGTCTCCCAGAGACGCGAAAAATCCCACATAGCGGGCAAAGATGACCGCAACGGCGCCGATGATTCCCGAGTGCATGCTCCAGAACATGGCCCAGCCCCACAGGAAGCCCATGGCAGGCGAATAGCTCTCTTTGAGAAAGACATAGACGCCGCCGGTCTGGGGAAAGGCCGAAGCGAGTTCGGCGCAGACGGTAGCGCCGGCGAAGGTCAGAAGGCCGGAGAGCAGCCAGACCAGCAACATGCCGGAGAGGCTGGGCACGAGGCGGCTGATTTCCGACGGCTGGACAAAGATGGTGGCGCCGATAATCGTGCCGACGACCATCGCCGACGCATGCGGCAATCCCATGGAGCGAACGAGCGTGGGGCGTGTGGCGGGTTGGGGCAACAGGCGGGATTCTACCATAGGGTTGTCTCTCGAAAGGCCGGTGGGCGGCGTGGCGTGGCGAAAGGACGCGAGGCGTCCGAAAACGGGATTGGCTTTGTTTGGCAAAAAAATGTTTTTGAGGAGGCAACCTCTTTTGCTTTGAGGCCAGTGAAGCCATGGATCCATGATAGCGGCAGGTTCGAGGGGCGCACGGCCCCAGGGCGGTAAGTGGCTGGAAGCGGAGGCGGAATTTTCTGGGACTGGCGGTGAACGGGGATTCGGGTTCAGGGAATAGGAGGCCGGCACCATCGAGGTGCGGAGTTGCAGAATCGCTGACTGAAAGGTGTATCTTCTTTGTAGATACATGCCCCGGCGATCGCCGGGGACGAATCGCTCGAAGGAGTTGGTATGAAGGTCGCCGTTCAACGATGGGGAAACAGCTTGGCTGTGCGGATCCCGAAGGCCATCGCAGTGGAGTCGGATCTCAATGACGGTGTGTTCGTGGACTTAAAGCTGGTCGGGGGGAAGGTTGTTCTCGTGCCTCTGCGCGTTCGCCGGTACAACTTGGGCGCGCTTCTGGCAAAGGTGAAAGCTGACAACCTCCACCACGAAGCGGAAACCGGCAATCCCGTGGGTAAAGAGCCATGGTGAGGCATTGGGCGCCTGAGCGTGGCCAGGCGATCTGGATTGACATGAACCTGCAAGCCGTCCATGAGCAAATGGGGCGTCCGGCGCTGGTGCTATCTCCCGTCGCTTATAACCGGGCGCGGAGATCGGCATTGATCTGCAGTCTTCCCGATGCCGCCGTGGAAGAGGCGCTAGGGAAGCTGGGCACGCTGCTACAGGCCTGATCCTCTCGCAACATCGCGGTGGGGCAAATGGCCGCCAGAGCAGCCCCCGGCGGGGGAGGAGATCGCCGCCGACGCAAAGCCGGAGGTCGCTCCGGCGCCCCGATGTGCAATCATTGATAGCAGTGGTACAATAAATCCATGGCCAGTATTATCATCCGCCGGCTGGAAGATGCCACCAAGGAGCGGCTCCGGATCCGCGCTTCTCACCATGGCCGCTCCATGGAGGAGGAAGCTCGCGAGATCCTGAAGGTGGCTCTCACCGGTAAAGGGGCCACCGAGCGAAACTTGGCGGAATCGATCCGGCGGCGTTTTGCCGCACTTGGGGGAGTGGAGCTTGCCGATCTGCCTCGTCAACCGATGCGCCGGCCCCCGAACCTCAGCAAGTGATCATTCTGGACACGAACGTCCTCTCGGAGGTGATGAGGCCCTTCCCGACGGAGGAGGTGCTCCGCTGGTTGGCAACACAACCAGCTTCCAGGTTGTTCACAACGACGATCACTCAAGCCGAGATCCTGTATGGACTCGAACTTCTGCCGAGAGGGAAGCGGCGCGCGGCTTTCGAGTCCGCCGTGGAGGCGATGTTTGAGGAGGATTTTGCCGATCGCATTTTGCCATTCGATAGCGATGCGGCCCGCGTGTTCCCGCAGATCGCCGCGTCGCGCCGGGCGTTAGGACGCCCCATCACGCAGTGGGACGCGCAGATCGCCGCTATCGCCCGTTCCCGTGGCGCGGTGCTGGCGACTCGCAATACCGGGGATTTCGAGCATTGTGGCATCACTGTGTTGAACCCGTGGGGGGCCCCATAAAGAGCCGCTTTCGCCGAGCGGAAGGCCATTCCCAACGGCGGTGAGCCGGCAGCCGGGCGCGGCGTGGATGCGGGCGATCGGCGGTTCATAAGGCGACGGTCTTGCCCTCTTCGCGGCCGGGGTATAAAATCAACCCCATCTCTTTCTGGAGGAGAACATGGGAAAAATCAACTGGGGCCGGGTGATCCTGGGCGGGCTGCTGGCCGGCCTGGTGATCAACGTTTTTGAGATTGTCCTGAACACCATGATCATAGCGAAGGACATGGAGGCTGCCATGGCCGCTCTCAATCGAAAGGTGGGCGGCGAGCAAATTGCCATGTTCTCACTATGGGGTTTCCTGGTAGGCATTTTTGCGGTGTGGTTGTACGCCGGGCTCCGCCCACGCTACGGCGCAGGACCGAAAACGGCCATGATGGCCGGGTTCTCCGTTTGGATCCTGGGCTATCTGCTGGCCGCCGTTACGCCGCTCGCGCTCCAGCTCTTCCCGACCAACCTCATGGCCATCGGTTTGGCTGTGGGCCTGGTGGAAGTGGTAACCGGAACCACGCTCGGCGCCTGGCTCTACCGGGAGGCCGCATCGTAGGCCGGCCGGAAGAGCCTTGCTGCACGCGGGCCCTGGCGAACGCTGGGCGTGCTAGCGATCCCTGCGGTATGATCGTCGCTTGAACGCTATGGAGCCCGAGCCGAAGCGCGATCTAAGCGAGCCGGCGGATACCACGGACACCGGCGGCTTCCTCGCCGACTTCTGGCTCTTCCTCCGCCACAACAAGAAGTGGTGGCTCACCCCGATCATCGTCCTGTTGCTGGGCTTGGGCGTCCTGATTGTTTGGGGCGGTTCGGGCGCGGCGCCCTTCATTTACTCCGTGTTTTAGCCCGCGCGTCATGAGCGTCACGCGCAAGCTCTTCTATTCCCTTCTCACGCTCTCTCTTTTCTTCCTGGCCATCGAAGGCACAGCCCGCGTCCTCTGGCGACGCCTGGAGGCCCGCGCTTTTGAGGAGCGCCGGGAGCGGGGCGCGGCCGTGTTGAGAAATGACGCCGTCAACTACCTTCGGGAGCCCAGCGGCATCTACGGCTACGCCTTGCGGCCGCACGCGCAAGCCGGAGCCGTTTACATCAACGGGCAAGGTTTTCACCAGCGGGACGAGATCCCGCTGGCGCGCCGGCCCGGCTTTCTACGCGTCATCTGCCTGGGCGAATCCACCACTTTCGGCAGCAGCGTGGACAATAATTACCCCGCCTACCTGCGAAGAATCCTGGAGTCCAACGGCCGCGGCTTCACCGGTTACGAGGTCATCAACGCCGGAGTGCCGGGCTGGGTGAGCGACCAGATCGCGCTGCGGGCGGAGCACGAACTGGCGGCCTACAAGCCCGATGCCGTTATTCTCTACGTCGGCTGGAACGACTTCCAGTCCTACAACCCCCTGGCCGCGCCGCCAGCGGTCTCCTATTTCGAGCATGCCTACGGGGGCTCGAAATGGAAACAGTATGCCGCCTCCTGGCTGAAATCCGTGGCTCTGTTATCCGCTTTGTATCATTCGCGGCGGCCGGACCCGGAGCTCTCGCCGGGCTATACCCCCGGGAGCGGCGGCAATCCGCCAGAAAAGTGTTACCGCTTCCTGCTCGCGAGCCTGGACCAGATCGCCGCGAGCTTCCGACTCGCCAACCCGAACGTGAAGATCTTCGTCTGCACGCTGGTAGGCCGCTGGCCCCACGGTCCTCCGGAAGAGTGGGCCCACATTCCCCCGGTGTGGTGGATGAAGCAGGGCAATATCGGCCCCGGGCAGGCCGCCGAATTCGTCCGCCGCCTGAACGACCGGTTGCGCGCGTTTGCCCGCAGCCGCGGCCTTCCTCTGATCGATCTGGCCGCCGCATTCGAGAACCTGGACCGTTCCCGCCTGCTGTGGGACTGGGCCCACATGTACGAGGACGGCTACGAGTTGATGGCTTGGAACCTGTCCTCGGCTATGCGGAAGGCCGGAGTGGTTCAGGGCGAGCCAAGCCCCAGGGAAGCGGAACTAATCGCTAAGTATCAGCATTAGCTACGGCAGTGCTGGGATTCCTTCGGGGCGCGGTAGCGCACGTCAAGTTCCGGAGTTTGTCGCCAGTGGCCTGTGGCCCTGGCGAGCAGGCAGCTTTCGAGCACGCCGCTCACCAGCAGTGTCCGCTCCACCGGGAACGGCGCCCGGCCGGTCTCGAACATCTCCTCGATCTTGCTTACCAGGCAGGCCGAATAGGTCACATTGGGGTTGGGGGGCAGAAAAAACTGCGTCGAGGGAATGCCGGGCATCCCCCGGACCCACGCCGCGAAAGTGAAATCCTGCACCGCCCCGTTCAACATCAGCAGCGTCGTCTTCAGCCCGTCCCGGTGCCCGATAAAGTACGCCACCGGTTCCTTCACCAGCTTCGGCAGCTCGCCGCTGCCCACCAAATCCTGCGTCCGGCCGTCCTGGATGGTCAGCCCCTGGGGCGTGTCGCTGCGGGAAAGCGCGGCGGTGAGCAGCTCCTTTGACCAGCGCCCCAGCTCCCCGGCCTTCCACACGGCGTCGCCCTCGATCATCTCGACGACCTTCACGCCGGTCTCGCCTCCCTTGCGCCGCTCGATCATGCATTGCATGGCCTCGAGAGCGTGGTAATCCGACGCGTCGGATCCGCCCACGCCGACCATCAGCGCGTTCTCGATCTCGCAATCGAGCGGCAGCTCGAGGTCCGGCAGCCGCCACGTAACCGGCAGCGAGGAGCCTGCCAGCATGGGAAACCCGAGCCGCCGCGAAGCCTCTACCATCCACTTCGCCTGCGCGAAGCTGTAGGAAAGATGCTTGTCGTTGTAAACGGGAACGGCACGCCGGTCCTTCTCGAAGACCTCCACGCACTGCTGGAAAAATTCGTAGCGCGGGTACAGGATCTGGCCGAGCTCGTTGCGCGGATAGTCGCCGTGCTCGCCGATGATCAGCACGGCGTCCACTGCCAATTTCTCGCCGCCGCAGCGCAGCGCCTCGGCGATGGTGGGATAAACCGTGAAGCCGAATTCCCGGGCCCGCTCGGCGCTCTGGTCGCCTTTCGGCTTCTGGTCCACGTATAGAGAAACGACTTTCATGTTCGGCCGGCGCCATTTTCCCTGGCGCGGATAGCCCACCAGAAACCGGTCCCCGAAGTGCTGCGCGTGCGACAGGTAGGTGTAGATCGTCGCGATGACGGCAATGCGCTTGGGAGGTGTTTCCGGGCTCATGCGGGTCAGGTCCTCCAGAAGGTCGACTCCTTGACCGGCCCGTACTGCACGGCCAGGTGCGGCGTCTCGTACTGGGCCTGGCCCCGGTAGAGGCTCTCGACGCCCGCTGCCGTCAGGCCGGTGGTCAGCAGTGTCCGCTCCACCGGATACGTCGGCCGGCCGCTGAGGAACATCTTTTCGATGTTATTCACCAGCGGACTGAAAAAGTTCGCCAGGCTGGTGCGCGCCGGCGGCATCGGCAGGTACATTTGCGTCGAAAAGATTTCCGGCCGCCCGTGGAGGCGGGCCGAGAAGTTGAAATCCTGGACCAGTCCGTTCAGCAGCAGCATGGTGCACTTCAGCCCGTCGGCGTGTTCATACTGATAAGCGAGGGGGTCCTGGACCAGTCGGCGCATGTCATCCAGCGACGGAAAGACGTGGTTGAAGCCTGCCCTCGCTGGCGTGAGGGTGTGGCTGCGGCACAGCGCCGCCTCCACCAGGTCCTGCGGCCAGACGCCATTCTTGTAAGCCTGCCAGAATTTCTCCCCGCGATAGGCCTGGAGCCACTTCACGCCGCTCTCGCCGCCCCGCCGCCGCTCGACCATGCACTGGATCGTCTCCAGCGCGTGAAAGTCGTAGCTGTCCACGCCTCCGTAGGCCGCGCACAGCGCTTCGCGAATCGGCGCGCCCGGCGGCATTTCCAGAGACGGCGTCCGCCAAGTGACCGGCAGGCTCGAGCCCGCCATGAACGGGAATCGCATGGTCCGCGCCGTCTTGTGCATCTCCCGCGCCCAGTCCCAATTCCAGGAAAGGTGCTTGTCGTTGAACACGGGCACGACCCGCCCGCTCGCCCGGAACACCTTTACGATCTCCTGGAAGAATTCGTAGCGGGGATAAAGCGTCTGGCCCTTCTCGTTGTGCTGGTAATTCCCGTGCTCGCCCACCAGCACCACGCCGTCCACGGCCAGCCGGCTTCCCCCCAGCGTCAGGGCCTCGGCGATGGTGGGATAGATCTTCATCGACGGAAACCGCGCCGCGCGGTCCCGGCTCAGGTCGCCGGCCCCCACCTGGTTCACGTAAAGTGAAACCAGGTCCATGGCCGGGTGGTGGTGCGCGCCCTCCCAGCCGTAGCCCTCCAGGAAACGGTCCACGATGTGCTGGGCGTGGGAGTATTTATGATATATAGTGGTGATGGCGGCGATCTTCGGCCGCGCCGGCGGCCTCTGGCCCCGCAAGACCAGCGGCGCCGCCCCCATCCCCATCAGCAGCTCTCGACGGGAAATGCTCATTTCTGAAAGACCCCTATTTTACCGCGCGCCGGCGGCGAAAGCGGCGGTATCCTCATAGTTTCAGGGAGGTGGTTTCCTTGAAACGCCGCATCTGGCTGGCATCGCTTATCCTGGGAATCATGCCGGCGCAAGTATCCGATCGGGCCAGAAAGCTCCACGAGCAGGCGTTCGTCTTCGACGGCCACGTCCACGTCATCAACCGCCAGTTCTACCACGGCGGCGACATCGGCCGGCGCGTCGACGACGGCCAGTTCGATCTGCCCCGCGCGCGCGAGGGCGGCATCGACGCCCTGTTCTTCTCCGTGTTCGTGACTGAGGAATACTACCCCCAGCGCCTGGAGACCAAACAAGTCCTGCGGCTGATTGACCTGGCCCACACCCAGCTCGCCTCGAACCACGACACGATCGAGCTGGCGCTAAACGCCTCCGACATCGAGCGCATCAACCAGACAGGCAAGATCGCCGCGGTGCTGGACCTGGAGGGCGGCTTCGATCTGGACGGCGATCTGGGCGTCCTCCGCAACCTCTACCGCCTGGGGCTGCGGTCCGCCCAGCTTCCCGCCCACAACTGGGCCAACAACTTCGCCGACTCCTGCTGCGCGGCCTCCAAGTGGCACGGCTTAAACGAGCGCGGCCGGGCCGTGGTCCGCGAAATGAACCGCCTGGGGATGATCATCAACGTCTCCCACGGCTCGGATGAGACCATCGAACAGGCTATCGAGGTCAGCTCCGACCCCGTGGTAGCCACCCATCACGGCCTGCGCAGCTTCAACAACATCCCCCGCAACATGCCCGATGAACTGCTGAAGAAGTTGGCCGCCAAGGGAGGCGTCATCGGCTTCCAGATCGGCAACGAGTTTCACAATGTGAAGCTCTTCGAGTGGCGCACGAAGCATGCCGGCAAGCCGTTCTGGGACACGACCGAAATCGGCCGGCGCGCGGGTCAGATGTCGATCGAGGAGATTGACCGGATCGTGGCGCCCCAGTTCCCCATGGTCGGCGTGAATGCCCCCGAGGAGCTCAAGATGACCCCGGACGAGTGGGTCAACGTGGTAGATCGCGCCATCCAGTTAGTGGGCGAGGACCATGTCGCCCTGGGCACCGACTTCGACGGCGGCCCCACCCCGCCGCGCGGCATGCGTGACATCCGCGATCTGCCGCTGATCACCGAGGCCATGCTCCGCCGCGGCTACTCCGAGCAGCGCATCCGCAAGTTCCTGGGCGGCAACCTGCTGCGGGTCTTTCGCCAGGTGACCGAGAAGCCGGGGAAAAGGCACTAGGCCCAGGGGAGACCAGCATATGAGAATCCCGGCCACCAAGCTCAGGGAGAATCTTTACACCATCCTTGACCGGGCTCTCCGGACCGGCGTCCCTATCGAAGTCATCCGCAAGGGGAGGGTGTTGAAGATCGTTCCAGAGGAAAAGCCGTCAAAGTTGAGCCGCTTGAAAAAGAGGGATTGCCTCGTCGGGCGCCCCGAAAAAATCGTGCACATGGACTGGCTCAAGGAGTGGAGCGAGCTGAAGAGAATGTTCTGACCGCTCTGCCAGAATTGCCCCCGGTCCGTCTGGTAGCGGATTCGGCGGAATCCCTACCCTGCCCCTATCTCTGCGGCGGGCCGCTTCGCCCCATGATCGGCCACACGTCCACGATGGCCTCGCCCCGCCCCACGTAAATCCGGTCGTAGACATTGACGCTCATGTCGAGGTTGGAGGGGTAGAGCTCGACGCGCTCGCCGAGCTTCAGATCGCGGTCGGTGTCCGTCCAATGCAGCATGCCGTATTCGGCTCCCGGGTTTTCGATCTTGATCTCGGGCCGGCCCTTCACCTCGTCGGTCGGCCGGAGCATGGCCTTGTTGCCGGCGTCGATGGTGGCCTGGTTCGGCCGGGTGTTGCTGATGATCGTGGTCATGACGGTCAGCGCCGGGCCGAAGTCACTGTAAGTGTCGGGATTGCTCTTGCCGCCGATGGCCCGGTAAAGCGTGTCCATGAAAATGTAGGAGCCGCATTGCAGCTCGGTCAGACCGGTCTCGGTGTCGATGTTGTAGGTGCCCGTGCTGCCGCCGGTCAGCAGTCCCACCGGCAGGCCGGATTTCTTGCACAGGTCAGCCGTTTCCATCAGCCCCGCGAGATCGTCGGTGGACCGCTTCTTCCGCGCCTCCCAGCCTTTAGTGTGGGAGGCCATCCCGGAATACCCCATCAGGCCAGCAAGCCGAAGGTTCTTCGAGGAGGCCACCTTCTGCGCCAGCCGCAGCGCCGTCTCGCCCGGCTGGCAGCCCTGCCGGGTAAGACCCGCGTAGACATCGACGACCAGGTTCACCTTGGCTCCCGCTGTCCCGGCCGCTTCATCCAGCGCCTCAACGATGCTCGGATCATCCACCACGCACATGAAGGTCGGGTCGCGACGCGCCAGCGCCACGGTCCGGGAGATCTTGTTGCGGCCGGCCGGCTGGCAGGTCCACAGCACATTGTGCAGGCCCGCGTTGATGATCAGCTCGCACTCGGCGATCGTCGCGCAGCTCGCCCCTATGGCCCCTAACGCGATCTGCCGCTTGGTGATCTCCTGGCACTTGTGAATCTTTACGTGGGGCCGGACCTTCAGCCCGGTCGCCTTCGAGTGCTCAGCTATGGCCCGCAGGTTCTGCTCGAAAATCGCCTCGTCCAGGATCAGCGCCGGCGTGCCGAGGTCCTCCTTGGTCAGGTCGCGGAAATCCCGCCGCGCGATGCGGGCTTCGATGTCGGAGTAACGGTAGTCACTGCGGGCGGCTCGGCCGGCCCCGGCCAGCAAGCCCCCGGCAGCGCCGGCTTTCAGAAAGCTTCTGCGCGAGGTCATAAAGGTCCCTCCCTATAGCTCAGAAGTATAGCCCAGAAGGGAGGGGCCGGAAACCCGAATTCAGAACGCGGGGCGCCCTGCTCTCCAGCCCTCGTTCGTATGGTATGATAATTCATCATACCATTACAGCCATGCCAAAGACGAAAGTTGCCCTGACGGTTGAGACCGAGCTCCTCAACCGCGTCGATGAGCTGGTTGCCCAGCAACGATTCCGGAATCGGAGCCAGGCCATTGAAGCCGCGCTGGCCGAGAAACTGCAGCGCTTAGCCCGCACGCGGCTGGCCCGTGAGTGCGCCAAGCTCGATCCCAAGGAAGAGAAAGCGCTCGCCGAAGAAGGCCTCGCAGGAAGCCTGGAGACGTGGCCCGAATATTGAGAGGCGAGATCCGCTGGGCCGATCTGAGCCCGGTGCGGGGTCGCGAGCAGGCCGGCCTGCGCCCGGTGCTCATCTTGAGCCATCATGTTTTCAATGAGCGCTCAGGGACCGTGATTGCCGTTGCTCTGACAAGTCAGGAGCCCCGGGCTGGCTTTCCCCTCACACTGGAGAGCAGCGCCGCGGGCCTTCTGAAGCGATCGTGGGTCAAGATCAGCCAGATCCGCACCTTGGCTGTCGAGCGAATCGGCCGTCGAGTGGCGGTGGCCTCGGAGGAAGAACTCGCACAAGTGATTGAAGGGCTCAACGAGATCATCGGTTGATGGTGCTTCAGCCTGGTCCAGAGATCAGCGGGGCCTGAAGCAGAATTCAGAAATCAGATAGGGGATCCGGATTACCCGGCCGTTCGAGGGCGGGCGGCTAGAGCGGCGCGCGGGATCACCTTTACTTTTTGGTTCTTGGCCTTGGGTTTTTGCTTGCGCGCCACCAGCGCGTAGTCGATCACTTCCTCGATCGTCCGCACATAATGCAGCTTCATATCGCCGAGCTGCTCGCTCTTCAGGTCTTCTTGCACGTTGACTTCGTTCTCGGCGGGCAGGATCACTTCGGCGACTCCGGCGGCCTTGGCGGCCAGCACCTTTTCCTTGATGCCGCCCACCGGCAGCACCTGACCGGTCAGCGTGATCTCGCCGGTCATGGCAAGCTGCGGCCGTACCCGCCGGCCCGTCAGCCGCGAGACCAGCGCCGTAACCATGGTGACGCCGGCCGAAGGACCGTCTTTGGGAATGGCGCCTGCGGGCACATGGAGATGAACGTCGTTCGTCTTCATGAAGTCCGGGTGCAGGTGCAGCCATGCCGCGTTGGCCCGGACCCAGCTCAATGCCGCCTGCATGGACTCCTGCATCACCTGGCCCAGGTGCCCCGTCATAATAAGTCCCTTGCCGCCGCCCCGCAGCGTGCCGGCCTCCACGAACAGCACATCGCCGCCGGTGGGAGTCCAGGCCAAGCCCACCGCCACGCCGGGATGCTTCGTCCGCTCGACCAACTGGTCCTCGATGCGGAACTTCGGCGGCCCCAACATCTCCTTCACCACCTCCGGGGTTACCGTCAGGCAGGCGCCGGGCGCCTGCGTCCCTTCCGCGATTCGCCGGGCCTGCTTGCGGCAGATGGTTCCGATTTCCCGCTCCAGGTTCCGCACTCCGGCCTCCCGCGTGTAGAGCCGGATAATGTGACTCACGCCTTCCTCGCTGAAGACGATGTTCTCGCCCAGCCGGATCCCGTTTTCCGAAGTCTGCCTGGGTATCAGATAAGAAAATGCGATGCGCTGCTTCTCGAGCTCCGTGTAGCCCTGCAGCTCCAGCACTTGCATCCGGTCGCGCAGGGCGTCCGGGACGGGGTCGAGCACATTGGCCGTGGTGATGAACAAGACCCTGGACAAGTCGAACTGCAGGTCCAGATAGTTGTCGCGGAAAGTGTTGTTCTGCTCGGGGTCCAGCGCTTCCAGCAGCGCCGAGGCGGGATCGCCCCGAAAATCCCTGCCCACCTTGTCGATCTCGTCCAGCATGAACACCGGGTCGTTGGTTTCGGCCCGGCGGATCCCCTGGATGATCTGCCCCGGCAGCGCCCCGATGTAGGTCCGGCGGTGGCCGCGAATTTCGGCCTCGTCGTGCACCCCCCCTAGCGATATCCGGACGAATTTGCGACCCAGCGCCCGGGCGATCGACTTCCCCAACGAGGTCTTCCCCACCCCCGGCGGGCCGACGAAGCAGAGAATGGGGCCCTTCAGCGTCGGGTTTAGTTGTTTTACCGCGAGATAGTCGAGAATGCGGTCCTTCACCTTCTCCAGGTCGTAGTGGTCCTCGTCGAGAATCGCCTTGGCTTTGCGCACGTCCACCTCGATGCCGGTGGACTTGTTCCACGGCAGAATTACCAGCCAGTCAAGGTACGTGCGGGTCACCGTGTAATCGGCGGCCGCCGGCGACATGCGCGAAAGCCGCTTCAGCTCCCGCATGGCCTCCTTCTTAGCCTCCTCCGGCAAGCCTGCCTGCTCGATTTTTTCCTTCAGCTCCTCGATTTCCCGCTGCTGCTCGTCCCCCTCGCCCAGCTCCTTCTGGATGGCCTTCATCTGCTCGCGCAGGTAGAACTCCCGCTGCGTCTGGCTGAGCTGGTCCTGCACCTCGGACTGGATCTTGGTGCGAAGCTGCTGCACTTCGAGCTCCTTGGTCAGCTTCAGGTGGATCAAGCTCAGCCGCTTCTGTACATCCAGCTCGCCCAGCACCTCCTGCTTTTCCGTGGAGGACAGGCTGGGCAGCGAGCCCGCCATAAAATCGGCCAGCTTGCCGAGTTCCTTAATGTTGGCGGCGATCGACTGCAAATCGTCGGAAAGCGAGGGCGAGAGAGCGACGATCTGCTGGAACAGGCCGATGGCGTTCTGCCGCAGGGCCTCCAGCTCGGCGGTCATCTCCGGCTCGGCGTCCTCAATCGGCTCGATCCGCGCCCGCAGAAAGGGCTCCTGGTCGGTGTACTCGACGACCCGCATCCGGCTGATGCCTTCGCAGAAGATGAAGAGGCTCTGGTTAGGCATCCGGATGACCTTGTGGATGACCGCCACCGAGCCCACCGGGTGCAGGTCGTTGGGGCCTGGCACGTCCACGTGCGGGTCCTTCTGCGTGATGACGCCCAGGAAGCGGTTCTCCCCCAGCGACTGCACCAGCGCGATCGAACTTTCCCGCCCGATGGTCAGCGGCAGCACGGCGTTCGGAAACAGCACTGTGTCGCGGACCGGCAGCAAAGGCAGTTCGGCGGGGATGGTCGTTTCTGGCGCGGTGACGGTCGCTTCTTTCGCTGGACGTGCCATACACCTCTAGAATGCCACAGACTGGAGGAAAGTTGTCGCCTCAGTCTCCCTGCGGGTAACACCCCAGCACTTGCAGCAGGTCGGTCAGTTCGCCCAAATGACGGAGGGCGTTGCGGATGGGAGCGTCTCGAACAGAGCCCAGCAGGTCCACGTAAAAGAGGTACTCCCAGGGCTTGCCGCGGAGGGGCCGGGACTCGATCTTGGTCAGGTTGATGTCGCGCAGGGCGAACACGCTTAGGCAGCGAAACAGCGCCCCCGGCGTGTTGGGCGTGGTGAACACGAGGGAGGTCTTCAGGTTCTTTCCGCGCGGGGCCGGCCCGGACCGCGCCCCCGCCCGGCGGATGAGCAGAAAGAAGCGCGTGAAGTTCTGGCGGTCGTCCTCGATGGAGCGCTTTAGAATATGGCCGCCGTAGAACCGGGCCGCCGCCTCCGAGGCGATGGCCGCCACCCCGTCCGGGGCCTCCTCCATGATCATCTTCACGCTGCCCGCCGTGTCGTAATAGCTCTCGCTCTTGATTCGCGGGTGCTTCTCGAAAAACCGCAGGCACTGGCCGAGGGCCACCGGGTGGGAAAAGGCGCGGCGGATCTCGGAAAACTTTACCCCCGGCCGGGCGATCAGATTGTGGACGATCCGGACCCGGGCTTCTGCCACGATCGGCAGCTTGTAGCGCAGCAGGTGGTCGTAGTTCTCGTGAACTGAGCCGGCGAGGGTATTTTCAATGGGCACCACGGCGTAGTCCACTTGTCCTCCCGCCAGGGTCTTAAAGACCTCTTCGAAGCGCGGCCGAGGGTCGAACACCACGTCGCCACCCACGAGCTTCACCGCCGCTTCCTCGCTGAATGCCCCCCGCTCCCCCTGAAAAGCCACCCGCTTGCGTTTCGCCATGCCGATGGCATTATACATCCCGGGCCACGACCGGCCCATTGGCCCGCGCTCGCCCGGGCCGGGCGCACTATAGCCCCGCTCACATTCTGCCCCCTCTGACGGCCCGGCCCGTTTTTTGGTCACATGGGAGCCTCTCAGGAAATCTAGACCAACAGGAGGGGGTATGGCAACAAATCGCGGCGTCGCTTACATGGAACCCAGGAAGGTGGAAGTCCAGTCCATCGATTTTCCCAAGCTGGCGCTAGGCTCGCGGAAATGCGAGCACGGGGTGATCCTCAAGATCGTCGCCACCAATATCTGCGGCAGTGACCAGCACATGGTGCGCGGCCGCACCACCGCGCCCGCGGGATTGATCCTGGGCCACGAAATCACCGGGGAAGTGATCGAGGCCGGCCGCGACGTGGAGTTCATCAAGGACGGCGACCTGGTTTCCGTTCCGTTCAACATCGCTTGCGGCCGCTGTCGCAACTGCAAGGAGGGCAAGACCGGCATCTGTCTCAGCGTCAACCCGTCCCGTCCGGGCGCCGCTTACGGCTACGTGGACATGGGCGGCTGGGTGGGCGGCCAGGCCGAGTACGTCTTGGTTCCCTACGCCGACTTTAACCTGCTGAAGTTTCCCGACAAAGCCCGCGCCATGGCGAAGATCAAGGACCTCGCGCTGCTCTCGGACATTTTCCCCACCGGGTATCACGGCGCGGTCACTGCCGGTGTGGGTACCGGCTCCATCGCCTACGTCGCGGGCGGCGGACCGGTGGGCCTGGCCTGCGCCGCTTCCTGCCACCTGCTTGGGGCC
Organism: Acidobacteriota bacterium; assembly: GCA_016201185.1. GTDB lineage: Bacteria > Acidobacteriota > Terriglobia > Bryobacterales > JACQDG01 > JACQDG01. The sequence goes on from JACQDG010000009.1 coordinate 16,219, forward strand.
GCCTGCGTCATCGTGGGCGACATGATTCCCGAGCGGCTGGCGCAGGCCCGCAGCTTCGGCTGCGAAACGATCGACCTGCGCAACGATGCCTCGCTGGCCGACCAGATCGCCCAGATCGTCGGCGTTCCCGAGGTGGATTGCGCCGTCGATTGCGTGGGCTTTGAGGCCCGCGGCCACGGCAAGGAAAGCGTCGTGGAGCGCCCCGCCACCGTGCTCAATGCGTTAATGGAAATCACGCGGGCCGGCGGCGCCCTCGGCATCCCCGGCCTATACGTTACAGGCGACCCCGGCGGGGTGGACGACAACGCCAAGATCGGCATGCTCGGCATCCGCATCGGCCTGGGCTGGGCCAAATCCCACTACTTCACCACCGGCCAGTGCCCGGTGATGCGCTATCACCGGCAACTCATGCAGGCGATCCTCTACGATAAGATTCAGATCGCCAAGGCCGTGAACGTCACGGTCATATCACTGGACGACGCGCCGAAGGGGTACAAGGATTTCGATCAGGGTGCGGCCAAGAAATTTATCCTCGACCCGCACAACGTCCTACGCGCCGCATAATCCGGGCCGCCGGCCCGTTAAGGGGCGAAACTACAGACTTTCGATCAGCCGCGCCACCAGCGCCACCCGGTCGGCCAGGCGGTCGATCAGCACGCTTTCCTGTGAGGCGTGAGCTCCCTCGCCCACCGCGCCCAGCCCGTCGAGCGTCGGCACCCCCATCGCTGCGGTGAAATTGCCGTCCGAGCCGCCGCCCACCTGCGTCTCGCCCAGCTTCACGCCCAGCTCCCCGGCGATCTTCCGCGCCTGCCGGTAAAGTCGCAGCACCGCCGGCGTGCGCTCGAGCGGCGGCCGGTTCAACCGTCCTTCCACCGTCAGCCGGCACCGGCGGTCGAATGGCTGGAGCGCCCGGAACTTCTTGTCGATCCGCCGCCCATCGGCCAGCCGCCACACCCGCATATCCACCTGCGCCCAGGCCTCCTCGGCCACCACGTTGGTCCTCGTCCCGCCGCCGATCACCCCAGGGTTCACGGTAATTCCTCGCTTCAAATCGGTGAACCCAGCAATCGTCAACATCTGCCGGGCCAGCTCGAGGGTGGCGCTGGCGCCCGCTTCGAAATCCAGACCGGAGTGCGACGCCTTTCCCTTTACCCGGATGGTGTAATCTCCCACTCCCTTCCGCCCCGTCTTTACTCTGCCTTCCAGCCCCGCGCTCGGCTCGAGCACCAGCGCCGCCGCGCTCTTTTTCGCCTCGGCCTCGGTGATCGCCCGCGACGAGTCGCTCCCGATCTCCTCGTCGGAATTGAGTTGCATCACCAGGCGCCGCCCCACCGGCCGGCCGAGCTCCCGGAGGGACTCCGCGGCAAATACAACAATGGCGATACCTGTCTTCATGTCGAAAACGCCCGGGCCCCACAGCCGCCCATCGGCCACGCGAAACGGCATCCGCTCGAGGGTCCCCAGCGACCACACGGTATCCAGGTGCCCCAGCGCTAGAATCTGCCCACCCTTCTTCTTGCCGGGTAGCCGGAACTTCACCCGCAAATGGTTGCCCACCTGCTTCGCCCGGTGGACCCGCAGGTCGGCCACGGCCGACAAATAGTCAGCCAGAAACTCCCCCAGCCGGTCCACGGCGGCTTTGTTGTCGCTCGGCGACTCGATCTCCACCAGGCGGCGAATCAGCTCCACCATCGCGTCGCGCCGCGCCTGCGCGTAGCTCAGGATGGCATCCATGGTCTGGTATAATAGCCGTTTTTCCCCCGTCCAGACAGGCAGCAATGCCTGTCCTACTATGCTGGACATCGATCAGATCCTCCGGATCCTCCCCCACCGCTACCCGATGCTGCTGGTGGACCGCATCGTGGAAATGGAGGCGGACCGCATCGTCGGCCTGAAGAACGTCACGATCAACGAGCAATTCTTCGCCGGCCACTTCCCCGGGTTTCCCGTTATGCCCGGCGTGCTGATCGTGGAGGCGATGGCGCAAGTCGGAGGCGTGCTGCTGCTCTCGAGCATCCCGGACCGCGACGATAAGCTGGTCCTGTTCGGCTCCATCGAGGGGGCAAAATTCCGCCGGCCGGTGGTTCCCGGCGACCAGCTTCGACTGGAGGTGCGCGTGCTCAATCGCAAAGCCTCGGTCTGCAAGATAAGCGGCACGGCGACGGTCGGCGGCGTGGTAGTGGCCGAAGCGACGCTGCTCTGCAAGCTGGCCGAGAAGAACGAATTCCAGCCGGCCCCGAGCGAACCGGCCCCTGTCAACTCCGCCTAGCCCCATGGCTGTTCACCCAAGCGCCGTTGTCCATCCCGGCGCCAGGATCCACGAAACCGCTGAAATCGGTCCGTTTTGTGTGGTTGGCGACGAAGTGGAAATTGGCCCCTCCACGCGCCTGATGGCCCACGTCTACGTGGAAGGCCCCACGTGGATCGGCGAGAGCAACACTTTCTATCCTTACTCGACGGTCGGCGTCGCCTCCCAGGACCTGAAATACCAGGGCGAGCGCGCCGAGACCCGCATCGGCAATTACAACCGCATCCGCGAGTTCGTCACCATCCACCGTGGCACGAAGGGCGGCGGCGCACTCACCTCCATCGCCGACTCCACCCTGGTCATGGCCTACGCCCACGTGGCCCACGACTGCCACATCGGCTCGCATTGCATACTGGCCAACGGAGTCACGCTGGGCGGCCACGTGGTCATCGAGGATCACGCCGTCATCGGCGCCTTCAGCGGCGTGCACCAGTTCTGCCGCGTCGGCCGCCACGCCATGGTCGGTGGTTACACCGTCCTCACCCGCGACGTGATGCCTTATTCCCTCACCGTCACAGAGCGCGAGCCGCGCGTCTTCGGCGAGAACAAGGTGGGCCTGGAGCGCCGCGGCTTTTCGCCCGAGGCTATCCGGCGCCTGCACCAGGCCTTCCGCTTGCTCGCCCGCTCCGAACTCAACACCGCGCAGGCCGTCGAGCGGATCGAGGCGGAGATCGAACCTTACGAGGAAATCGCCGAGCTGCTGCGCTTCATCCGCTCGACCGAGCGCGGGGTGGTCAAATAGGGCCGGCGGGAACGCCTGCGCGTCTCTTACCTATTGATAAGTAAGTAGGCGACGCCGCGGGCGCCCGAAAATTGGGTTTGTTTTGCAAAAAAATGTTTTGCGGGCGCCCCCTTCCTTCCGAAATGGCCCCACAAGCATGATACGGGAGAATTTGGCGGCAGCCTCACCGCTGCGAGGCAAGTGCCTGTAGGAAAAGGGGAAATCTCGTTTGATTCGCCGTGAATGGCCGGGCTATTGCCCGCCGGCGGCCCTGCGCTGCTCGTCGAACAGGTTCAAGGCTCCCCCATTGCGTAAGCAGCATCAACAACGAAAACAAGTACAACATGTCAAAAACAGGCATTAGGCGTCAATTCAGTCGGTCTATGAACTTGCTCAGTGTTTGCACCCTCTCGTTGATTCCGAGCCACAGCCCCACCCTTTCTTGGGGCACCCCTCCAGGGCTGAAGGCGCTGGGGGTGCTCATTGTGAATTGATTCAGGAATGACGAATCAAGGGTGCGCTTAAGGTATTCCTGAACATCCATAAACCATTTCTGCGCCTCTTCTTCTAATTTGGATTTTGGATTGTCGGTCCTGCACCGATCACGCAAGGCAACGCCCCGACGCATGTACTCTGCGAGATCTTCCCTTATTCTTCTCCTCTCCGACGTGTCTTGAACCGGTTGCCCGGATACCTCTACTTTGATGGGGGATTTCCTGATGTCCTCAGCTACCCCAGCGCGGGTGGACTTGCTGGAGTTTTGCACCATCATCGCGAGATCGCGTTCCGCCTGTTGCCGACGTGCACTTTCGACCTGTTGCTCTTGGCGTGCGTTCTGCTGCTCTGCCCGTAACTGCTTGGCCTCGCCTTCAAGATCCCCGGTTTTTCTTAGAACCGCGCTCAGCTTTTGGTTGAGGCCGCCTACTTCCTGTGCATGCGTTGAGCGTACTCGGGATTGTTGCCAAAAAGTTACGCCGCTGACTGCAAGGCCAAACAAAACAAGCGAGGCACGCAGTGCCCGATGGTGTTTGGACTGGGGGGCTTTTAGTGAAACGAGCACCCCCACTGCTGAAAGAACGGTCGGCAGAAAGACCACGGCCCAGTCGAGAATCGCGTCAAGCATGGGCTCAGTCCATCATGCCATGTGAGTGAAGTGATTTGTTGCCAGAGTTTGAGCCATCATGGACCAATGCCGGCCCGATGGTATCATAGGCAGGCAAGGTGAGCCGTGACTTTCGAGGAATTCTGGAGCTTTCACCAGCAGTGGGTGGTTTCGATTGAGCACAACATCGGCGCGTTGGTCGAAACGCAGCAACGGACCGATCAGCGTCTGGAGGCCTTGGCCGAGGCCCAGCAGAGGACTGACCGTCGAGCCGATCAACTGGGAGAGCGCGTCGATCAACTGGCGCAACAGGTCGGCGCCCTGGCCCAGGTGTCCGGCACGCTCATCCAGGTGACAGACAGAAATCTGAACATGCTGACAGAGCTCATTCGCAGGGTGGACCAGTTGGCCCAGCACCAAGAGCGCCTTGGGCAGACCCTACAGCGCTTTCTCGATTCGCAAATGGGCCCCGACGGCCAATCCCCGTGAAGCACGCCCTGATCGCCGGCAACGGCCGCTTCCCCCTGCTGGTCCTGGAGGCGGCGCGCGGCGCGGGCCACGACATGGTGGTGGTGGCGATCAAAGAGGAAACCGACCCGCAGATTGAGAGCCTGGGCGCACCCTGCCACTGGATATCGCTGGGCGAGCTTTCCCGCCTCATCGAGATCCTCAAGCAGGAAGGCGTCACCCGCGCCGTCATGGCCGGCCAAGTCCGCCACGCGCAGATCTTCTCCACCATCCGCCCGGACTGGCGCCTGGTGAAGCTGCTGATGAGCCTAAAGCAGAAAAACACCGACGCCCTGATCGGCGCCGTGGCCGGCGCGCTGGCCGAAGAGGGCGTGGAGCTGATCGACTCCACGACTTTCCTGGAGCCCCTGCTCGCGCCCGAAGGCCCCATCAGCAGCCGCCCCCTCGACGAGCGGGAAGCCGCCGACATCGCCTACGGCCACCGCATCGCCCGGGCGCTGGCCGCCTTCGACATCGGCCAGAGCGTCATCATATGCGAGCGCGCCTGCGTGGCCGTGGAGGCCATGGAAGGAACCGACGCCGCCATGCTCCGCGCCGCCCAGTACTCGAACGGCCGCCCGCTCACGGTCGTCAAGGTCTCGAAGCCGAATCAGGACATGCGTTTCGATGTGCCCGTCATAGGCCCGCGCACCATCGCCGCCATGCGGCAGGCCAGCGCCACCGCCCTCGCCGTGGACGCCGGCCGCACCCTGCTGCTCGATCGCGACGAGCTGCTGCGCGAAGCCGACCGCGCCCAGGTGGCGATCGTCGGCTATCGTCCGGAGTAGCCCCATGCCCAAGATTCGCGTGGCAGTGATCGGCGCCGGGGAGTTCGGCCAGCACCATGCCCGCGTGCTCGCCGGGCTCTCCAACGCCCAACTCGTAGCGGTGGCCGATCCGAACCTTGAGCGTGCCCAGTCCGTGGCACAACCCTTCGGCGCCCGCGCCGTGGCCGACTACCGCGAACTGGGCGCTCACATCGACGCCGCCACCATCGCCGCCCCCACCAGCCTCCACGCCGCCATCGGCGTCGATCTTATCAGCCGCGGCATCGACGTGCTGGTCGAAAAGCCCATCTCCAGGGACCTCGAATCCGCGGACCGCCTCCTCGCCGCCGCCCGCGAGCACGGCCGCATCCTCCAGGTCGGGCACCTGGAGCGCTTCAATCCCGCCGTTGAAGCGGCCTCCTCCATCGCCCGCCTGCCCCTTTTCTTCGAAGTGCACCGCATGAGCGTCTTCACGCCTCGCAGCCTGGACATCGACGTCGTGCTCGACCTGATGATCCACGATCTCGACATCGTCCTCAGCCTGGTCTCAAGCGACATCCAGCAGATCCACGCCGTGGGCCTGCCCGTGCTCTCCCCCCGCGCCGATATCGCCCACGTCCGCCTCCAATTCGCCAACGGGTGCGTCGCCAATCTCACCGCCAGCCGCGTCTCCACCGAAAAGATCCGCAAGCTCCGGTTCTTCCAGCCGCGCCAGTACGTCACCGTGGTTTATTCCCGGCAGGATGGAGCCGTCTTCTCGGTCGGCGCGTCCAACAAAATAGAGTTTCAGCCCCTGGCCGTGGAGCGTGCCGAGCCGCTGGAGCGGGAAATAGCCGCTTTCCTGGAAGCTGTGGAGAAACGCAACGCCCCCCGCGTCAGCGGAGAAGACGGCCGAAAGGCCCTTGCGGTTGCGCTTAGAATAATAAGTGAGATGGAGTCGCACGCCCGGGTGGTGGCGGCGACCATTGCTGGTCAAGCGCCGTGAGCCCCATCGAACTCGAGGAACCGGAACTCGACCTGCTGTTGCAGTGGGAGGACGAGTCCACGCGCCATCGGCGGCGCGAAGCGGTGTTGATCTCCACGCTGGCGCACGTGGTCGTGATCTCCGCCCTCGCGTTGCAGGCCAAGGTTTTCCCGGCTCCCAAGCGCACCGGCCCGCCCAAGCCCGAGCAGCACATCACGCTGTTGTTCAACCTGCCCGCGCGGCTGACGCAGAAGGCGCCGAACCAGCGCCCTCCCTCCGACCTGTTCGTGGGGGAGAACAGGCCGGCGCGGCCGCC
>JACQDG010000357.1 GCA_016201185.1 Acidobacteriota bacterium
CGCCCGGCGTCATCTCCTGCGCCAGCACCACCCAGGTCACGCCGCGGACGTTCTGCGGGCCGTTGTTGCGCGCCGTCAGAGTGGCATGCAGATCCAGAACCATGGCGCCGCCGCGGGGCTGGACGCGCGAATCGCCCAGGTCGGTCGAGACCACCGCCAGTGGCGAGCCGTCGGGCAGGTTGAAGCGGATCGAGGAAGCAGGCTCCAGCGCCTGGCCGGACTGGGCCCATAACGGGGCCAGCACCAGACCAGCGACCGGAACAATCCACATCACTCTACTGTACATACACATTATTGACCGTGATGTTGCCGGTATCGGCGTCCAGGTAGCGGGCGCTGACCGCATCGGCGCTTACGCGTCTGTGCACCTGGGTTTCGTTCTGGGCGGTGTTCATCAGCGTGAGCACCTGCCGCTCGCCGACCCGTAGCTCGACCGCGTCAGCCGTGGCGTCAAGCTGCACGGCGCCGGACCCTGCCCGTCCCGGCAGCACACGCTGGTAAGTGACGTAAGCTCCCGAGCCCAGCAACACCAGCAGCGCCAGCGCCAAACTCCAGGCCGGCCGCCACAAAGTCAAGCCTCGGAATGACGATCGCGAACTCTCGCGCTCCTGCTCCACGCGCCGGTGAATGCGGGCCGCGATCTGGCTCCAATCGAGCGCCGGGAGCTCCGCCAGGTCCATTGCCCGGCTGCGCAGCTCGAAGAACTCGCCCACGGCCTGCCGGCACGCGGCGCAGCCGCTCAGGTGACCTTCGATGCGCCAGCGGGCCAGCGGGCCAAGCTCGCCGCCGGCAAACAAAGCCAAGTCGGTTTCCTCCGGGTGTCGCAAAAATAAAGTGCTCATTGCTTTGCTCTACGCCTTGCGGCCTTTGATGTACTTGCGAAACTTGGCCCGGGCATTGGCGATGTGGCTGCGGACCGTGGCCATCGAGCAGCCGATCTCGCGCGCCACTTCCGCCGCCGGCAGCCCTTCTACGTCCCGCAGGATCAGCGCCGCCCGCTCCCGCTCCGTCAGCAGGCGCAGCCCGTCGGCCAGGTAAGCCTGCTTTTCCGCCCTCAGCACCAGCCGCTCGGGATGTTCCGTGTACTGGGGCTCGGGCGCTTCGTCGAGGTCGCAGAGATTCGCCCGCTTCCGCTGGCGGACAAAGTCGATCGCCGTGTTCACCGCGATCCGCCCCAGCCATTGGGCGGCTTTCTGGGAATCCTTGAGCTGATCGCGCCGGCTGAGCGCCTTGAGAAAAGCCTCCTGGGCCAGGTCCTGCGCGTCGGCCACGTTGCCCACCACGCGGTAAATCACCAGGAACACCCGGCGCAGGTGAGCGGCGATAAACTCCTGCTCAGCGTCCCGCAGGACGTCCGGGGAAGACGGCGCCTTATCGATTTCCACTCCACGCTCCCACAACAGACTGCTGGCGGCGGCGACGGCTGTCATCGTGGCGTCTGGCTCCCTTCACAATGCTTGACGCCGTTCGGCCCAAAACGTGGAATAATAATTTCAGGCGCTTCAGTCGCTTGCGCCGCTTGCTTCAGTATACATGAGGCCCGTTTCCATCATTGGTATTGGCAAGACGCCTTTTGGGGCTTTTCCCGACAAATCCCTGCTCGACCTGGCCGTGGAGGCCGGCCGCAAATGCCTGAAAAATGGGAATATTTCGCCTGCCCAGGTGGAGGCCTTTTACCTGGGTAACTTCGCCGGGCCGGCCTTCGTGGGGCAGAATCACCTGGCCCCTTACGTGGCCGCTGCGATGGGGCTGGAGGGCGTGCCCGCCACCCGCTTTGAGGCCGCTTGCGCTTCGAGTGGCTCCGCTTTCTTTCATGCCTGCTCGGCCGTGGCGGGCGGCATGTACGACGTCGTGCTGGTTGCCGGCGTCGAGAAGATGACCTCCCAGCCCACGCCGCGGGTCACCGACATCCTGGCCTCGGCCGGCGAATTGGGAGGCGAGGTGAAGGCCGGCGCTACTTTCCCCTCGCTGTTCGCCATGATCGCCCGCCGGCACATGTACCAGTTCGGGACCACCCGCGAGCACCTGGCTGCCGTGGCTGTCAAGAACCATAGCAACGGGGCGAAGAATCCCGAGGCCCACATGCGCAAGGTCATCACGATGGAGCAGGCGCTGGCCGGGCGCATGATCGCTGACCCGCTCACCATTTACGATTGCTCGCTGGTGAGCGATGGCGCGGCGGCCGTGCTGCTCTGCCCGGCCGAGCGCGCGGCAGAGTTCACCTCCAAGCCGGCACGGGTGCTGGGCGTCGCACAGGCTTCCGACCGGCTGGCGCTGGCGGACAAGGAAGACATCACAACCTTTCCGGCCGTCCGCCAGGCCGGCCAGAAGGCCTATCAAATGGCCGGCATGACGGCGCGGGACATTGACTTCGCCGAATTGCACGATTGCTTCACCATCGCCGAGATCATCGCCATGGAGGACCTCGGCTTTGTGCCCCGGGGCGAGGGCGGACCCGCCACTGCGGCCGGCTTCTCGGCCCTGAACGGAGAGAAGCCTATCAACACCAGCGGGGGACTGAAGACCAAGGGCCACCCGGTCGGCGCCACCGGCGTGGCGCAGATTTGCGACCTGGTGCTTCAATTGCGCTGCGAGGCCGGCGAGCGGCAACTTTCCCGCGCCGGGATCGGCCTGGCGCAAAACCTGGGCGGCTCCGGCGCCACCTGCGTGGTGACGATCCTGGGCCGATGAAAGAACCACGCGCATGACACTCTTTCACTGCTCGGCTTGCGGCAAGGCGTACGTCGCGCGACCCGTTTATTGCCGCTGCGGCAGCCAGGAGTTTCGCGCCGGCGAGGCGTCGGGCAAGGGCTGCGTCTATTCCTGCACCACCCTTTACGCCGCGGCCGAGAAGTTCGAGAAAGATCTGCCTTTCCAGATCGCCATCATCGAGCTGGACGACGGCCCCCGGCTGACCGCCCGCATTTCGGGCCGGCCCGTCGAGATCGGCGATGCGGTCACTCACTTACATGAACAAGAAGGCGTTCATTTTTTCCAGGCGGCTTAAATGCAACTAGCCCAACGAATGCAGCGGCTGGGGACGGAGACGGCTTTCGATGTTTTGGTGAAAGCCCGGAAGCTCGAGGCCCAGGGGCGGAGCGTGATCCACCTGGAGCTCGGCGAGCCCGACTTTGCTACCCCCGCCAACATCATCACCGCCGCCAAGCGTGCGCTCGACGAGGGCTGGACCCATTACGGGCCGTCGCAGGGCCAGCCGGACCTGCGTGAGGTCATTGCTGAGGAAGTTTCCCGCACTCGCGGCGTCCGCGTGGGCCCGGAGCAGGTCTGCGTGGTTCCGGGCGGCAAGCCGATTATCTTCTTCCCGATGCTCGCCCTGCTCGAAGAGGGCGACGAAGTGCTCTACCCCAACCCCGGCTTCCCGATTTACGAGTCGATGATCCGCTACCTGGGCGCGACGCCTGTCCCGCTGCCGCTGGTCGAAAGCCGCGGCTTTTCCTTCGACCTCGAAATGCTGGCCGACCGGCTCTCGCCGCGCACGAAAATGCTGATTCTCAACTCGCCGCACAACCCCACGGGCGGCGTCATCCCTGAGCCGGACCTTCGTCGCATCGCCGAATTGGTCCGTGACCGGGACCTGATCGTACTCTCCGATGAGATCTACAGCCGCATTCTTTACGACGGCCGCCACTACTCGATCGCCTCCTATGACGGGATGCTCGAGAAGACCATCATCCTCGACGGTTGTTCGAAGACCTATGCCATGACCGGCTGGCGGGTCGGCTACGGCGTGATGCCGGAATGGCTGGCGCAAGCGGTTACGCGGCTGATGGTAAACTCCAATTCCTGCACCGCCAGCTTCACCCAGCGAGCAGCGCTCGAAGCGATCCGGGGCCCGCAAGAGAGTGTGACCCGAATGGTGGAGGAATTCCGTCGCCGCCGGGATGTGATCGTCGAAGGCTTGAACCGCATCCCGGGTTTCCGCTGCGCCATGCCGGGCGGCGCTTTTTACGCCTTCCCCAATATCACGGGGATCGGCATATCAAGCCAGGAACTGGCGGACCACCTGCTGTTCAACGCCGGCGTAGCCGGTCTGAGCGGCGCCTCGTTTGGCACCTTCGGCGAGGGCTACCTGCGCTTCAGCTACGCTGCCTCGCTCGAGAACATCAACGAAGCCCTTCGCCGCGTGGAGCAGGCCGTGCGAGAGCTGGTCCGGGCCTGAGCGCTCCCATGCGCCGCCGGGGTTTCCTTCTGGGAATGGCCCCGGCGCTCCTCGCTTGCGGCCCGCCAGGCAGGCTCAGAATCAACCGCATCACGATTGCCCCCATCGAAGGCCGCTTCCACAAAACCGTGGCCATGAATTCCTACGACCCTGGGCCCAAGGGCGATACTTACACGACCCACCTGCTGCGCGTTTTCACCAATCAGGGGGTCAGCGGTACAGGCACTCTCGATTACTCCCGCCCAGACCAGCCCATGCTTCGAACGCTGCGCGGGCTGATCGGCGCCGATCCCATGGCCATCTACCAGTTCGAAGACCAGCGCATCCGGGGCGTCCAGGCGCGCTACGCGAAAGTGCTTTCCCGCTGTCGCTTTCTCGACAGCGCCCTGTTCGACCTCGCCGGGCAACTCCTCCACATCCCTTGCTACGAGCTGATCGGCCCCGCGGCTCGGGATCGGGTGGAGGCCTACGACGGCACGCTCTACTTTAGCGACATCATGCGGCCCGAAAAAGGCGTAGGCGCTGTGGTGGAAGAAGCAGAGGAAGCCGTGCGCTCCGGGTACTTGGGCATGAAGCTGAAAGTGGGCCGCAACAGCAAGTGGATGCCGGGCCGGGGAGGCGTGGACCGCGACATCGAGGTGGTGAATGCGGTGCGCCAGGCCGTGGGGCCGAAGGCAAAGATCATGGCCGACGCCAACAACGGCTACCAAGGCCAGTTCGACGAGGCCTGGCGCTTTCTCGCCGAAACCCAAGAGTCGGATCTCTTCTGGATCGAGGAGATTTTCCCGCAGAACCCGACGCTATACGCCCGCCTGCGGGAAAAAATGCACCGGGCCGGTATGAAAACCCTGATCGCCGACGGCGAAGACATGAACTCGGCTGAGGACCTGCGGCACTACATGAATCCGCTCCTGATCGACGTGACACAGATCGACATCCGCCGGGCCGGCTTGCTGGGGAACCGCGAAGCGGCTCAGTTCGGAGCGGCGAGCGGCGCCGTCTGCGTGCCGCACAATTGGGGCTCGCAGATCGGCGGTCTGATGAGCCTGCAATTCTCGAAAGCTGTGGCGTCGGCCGTCGCCGCCG